>JAZSDK010000099.1:0-6931 GCA_045531155.1 Faecalimonas sp.
AAGCACTTGTTTGCTGTCTAATGAGTTTTCTGTGCGCTTCATAATACGTATCACTTCTCCTAATTGCTTGATACGATTATTATTGACTGCATAACCCTGCATAATGTATTGCTTCAAGACAGAATTTGCCCATTTGCGAAAAGCTACACCTCGTTGTGACTTTACTCGATAGCCAACGGAAATAATGACATCTAAATTATAGTACATTGGTGGTCGTGATGCCTTTTCTTCACTTCTGTCGAAAATTTCGACAGAAGTATCTTTATCCAATTCTCCTTCATTAAAGATTTTTCCAATATGATATGCTATAGATGACCTTGCCGTATCAAATAATTCTGACATTTGTTCTTGCGTTAACCATACTGTTTCCTGTTCCGGTGTGATTGGAACTTCTAATTTTAAATCATCATGTGAAAAAATTACGATTTCATTCTTCTTCATAACTACTCCTCCTGAAAATGCGTACAAAAACTACACCTATGAAAACAAAATTTTCATCGGTCATTTCTAATCTTAATTGTCACCCTGAATTATTAGCGATTCGCTTTTGATTTGAATAGTATTGTCGCGACTGCCTATATAATGATTATATCGCTACACACACGAGAATACAAGTTGATTTTTCTAAAATAAAAAGAAAGTTACAACACTTTCCATGTTATAACTTTCTCTTTTATATAATATATTTTAAATCTCCCCAATATATCCGATGATGCTTGATGCATTTGCATACACTTCAGCTTGTCCGTCTTTTACAACTACTAACGTAGGTGCTTGTCTGATGCCAAACTCTGCCACCAATTCCGGTGCTTCGTCTGCATCAATTTTTTCATAATCAATATTTGCATCTTCTAACATCGCGCATACAATTCTGCAGTTTGGACATGTCTTTGTTGTAAACAGCATAGTCTTGTTAACTGGTGCTTCTGCTACCGGTGCTTCTGCAACATTTCCTGCAACCACATCTTCTGTATCTTCACATGCGCATCTTGTCAACTTTGAGTTTGCAATATCGTATACCTTACGTTCTTTGTATTCCTGAGATTTACCATCATTCCAGTTCTGAACCGGTCTGTAGTAGCCTGTAATACGGCTGTAAACTTCCGTTGCACCACCACAATGTGGACATGTATATTGTTCACCTGTCAAATAACCGTGGTCTTTACAGATAGAATATGTTGGTGACATTGTATAATATGGCAACCTATAATTCTCGGCAATCTTGCGAACCAAGTCGGCTGCCGCCTTCCAATCAGGAAGCTTCTCACCCAAGAATGCGTGGAATACTGTTCCTGATGTATACAAGGTCTGCAATTCGTCTTGAATATCAAGTGCTTCAAAAATATCAGATGTATATCCAACCGGAAGATGTGAGCTGTTTGTATAATATGGAGCTCCGCCTTCTTCTGCTGCTGTGATAATATCTGGATATCTTGCAAGGTCATGTTTTGCAAGACGGTATGTGGTTGACTCAGCAGGAGTAGCTTCCAAGTTGTAAAGGTCGCCATACATTTCCTGATAATCGGAAAGTCTTTCTCTCATGTGATTGAGCACTTGTTTTGAGAATTCTTGTGTCTTCTCATGTGTCATATCAGCCTGTAACCATTTTGCATTTAAGCCGGCTTCATTCATACCAACCAAACCGATGGTTGAGAAGTGGTTGTTAAATGTTCCAAGATATTTCTTAGTATATGGATATAAACCTTCATCCAACAGTTTGGTAATAATTGTACGTTTGATGCTGAGTGAACGTGCTGAGATATCCATCAAACGATCAAGTCTTCTGTAGAATTCGCTCTCATCATTTGAAAGGTACGCAATTCTTGGCATGTTGATTGTAACAACACCAACAGAACCTGTGCTTTCACCACTACCGAAGAAACCACCTGATTTCTTACGAAGTTCACGCAAATCTAATCTCAGACGGCAGCACATACTTCTTACATCACTTGGTTCCATATCGCTATTAATGTAGTTTGAAAAATATGGAGTACCGTATTTTGCTGTCATTTCAAATAACAAACGGTTGTTTTCTGTGTCTGACCAGTCAAAGTCTCTTGTAATCGAATATGTTGGAATTGGATATTGGAAACCACGTCCGTTCGCATCACCTTCAATCATGATTTCAAGGAATGCCTTGTTAACCATATCCATTTCTTTCTTACAATCTTTATATTTGAAATCCATTTCCTTGCCGCCAACAATTGCCGGAAGTTCTGCAAGGTCATTTGGTACTGTCCAGTCTAGAGTGATGTTAGTAAATGGTGACTGTGTTCCCCAACGGCTCGGTGTGTTTACACCGTATACAAATGATTCCACACATTTCTTTACTTGTTCATAGTTTAAGTTATCTACTTTTACAAATGGTGCAAGATAGGTGTCGAATGAAGAAAATGCCTGTGCTCCTGCCCATTCATTTTGCATAATACCCAAAAAGTTTACCATCTGGTTGCACAATGTAGATAAATGTTTCGCCGGTGCAGATGTAATCTTCCCTACTACTCCGCCAAGGCCTTCTTGAATTAATTGCTTCAATGACCATCCTGCGCAGTAACCAGTAAGCATAGACAAATCATGGATGTGAATATCAGCATTTCTATGAGCGTTGCTGATTTCTTCATCATAAATCTCTGACAGCCAGTAGTTTGCTGTAATGGCCCCAGAGTTACTTAAGATAAGACCACCTACAGAATAGGTTACTGTAGAGTTCTCTTTTACACGCCAGTCATTGACATTTACATAGTTGTCCACGATTTCTTTATAGTCAAGAACCGTTGACTTCATGTTACGAATCTTTTCTCTTTGCTTACGATACAAGATATAGCCCTTCGCAACTTCGCCATATCCCGCCTGGATGAGCACAGATTCTACACTATCCTGGATATCTTCCACGCGTACAAATCCATCTTTAATCTTTGCACTAAAGTCTGCTGTTACTTTTAATGCAAGCATATCAATAATATCCGGATGCGTGTCCATTTCTTGTGCTTCAAATGCTTTCGTGATAGCCGCTGCTATCTTTTGCAGATTAAAATCCGCAATCTTCCCATCTCTCTTCTTTACTTGATACATCTTTCTTCCTCCGTACAAAATACAACCCTCGTTTAATCATTGTACCACTAAGATTTGTGTTCGTCAATACAAAAAACAACAAGATATTGTGTTTTTTTATAATCGTAAAGACACAATATCTTGTTGGCATATTAGAGACAAAAAACAAATCCTGTCAATTATTTATGGTTGTTAGAGAAGACATCCGCCACTTCACTAATCGTTATGTAGGCATGATGGTCTATGTCGTGAACCAGTTCCTTCATTCTAACGACTTGATAACGATTGACTATGAAGTATATCATCCATTTATCCTTGCTGGAGTAACCGCCTTTCGCTTCCAAGAATGTTACACCACTTCCAAATACTTCACATAGTTTATCGCATATTTCATTTGGCTGTTCGGTAATGATAATTGCACATTTGGCTCTATCGATACCATCAACAATAAAGTCTATAGTCTTTAGCGCAGCAGCATACGTTACAATGGAATACAGTGGTAATATCCAGCTATTTAATATAAATCCGCAAATGATATAAAGAAGCACATTATAAACCATTACAAATGTTCCAACGGTGATGCCAAGCGGTTTTGCAAAAATTACCGCCATAACTTCTATCCCATCCATGGCTCCGCCGTATCGAATTGCAATACCGCTTCCGATACCGGAGATGACACCGCCAAATAATGCGCAAAGCAGCAAATCTGTCCCCGCCAATGGAGAGGCAATACTAACATCAATCGGTAACACGTCGGTAATCAGCCATGCACATGCTGAATAGGCACATACAGCATAGACGGCATATAAGGTGAAGGTCAGCCCTTGTTTTTTCAGTCCAAATAAAAATAGTGGGATGTTCAATATTATAAGGAAAATAGACAGCGATAAACAATCGGGTGTCAATTGGTCTAAAAGGATGGATGTTCCCGAGATTCCGCTGTCGTATAAATTTACCGGCATTAAGAAAACCGTAATACCAAACGCATTGATAATGCCGGCAATCGTTAGCATCATTATATTAGTTATTCGTATTTTTTGCAGTGTTTTCTTTAATTCTTTCATTTCATATCCCCTAACTACACTCTAACTATATTATATATACTTTCACAGAAAACACAACCTCAAAAAAGTTTTTATTATAGTTGACATTCTATCTAGAGATGCCTATAATGATATCGATACAAGGGAGTAGTTCACACTAGAAATAGTGTTATGCATAACGTCATCACGCTTTCGAAGCCGGAATGCATACTGAGATAAGAACGAGACTTTATCGCACATTTTTCATGCGATGAAGTCTCTTTTTTGTTGGATAAAAAGTGCTTACAACAAAGTTATGACTTCTCGCCACATATTTTATTATAGGAGGAAAAGATATGTTATTTGTTGAGTTACTATTATTAGCACTTGGCTTTGTACTACTCGTAAAAGGTGCAGATTGGTTTGTGGAAGGTACATCCGGAATTGCGGATAAATTCGGAATTCCACAATTAGTGATTGGTCTTACCATCGTTGCAATGGGAACCAGTGCACCGGAGGCCGCTGTAAGTATCACTGCTGCTTTAAAGGGCAATGCAGATATTACAGTTGGAAATGTTGTAGGAAGTAATATTCTGAACATCTTTATTATTTTGGGAATTGCTTCTGTCATCACATCCATCGCAATTGCAAAGACAACAATCCGTTACGAAATCCCGATTATGTTAGCAGCCACATTACTTGTATTAGTATGCGGTGCAACAGGCGGAACCATCAACCTATTAGAAGGTATCATCATGTGGGTGTGCTTCCTTGGATATTTGGGATACATGTTTGTCTTGATGAAAAAAGGAGAAATGCAGGCAGAGGAAATAGAGACGAAGGAGTCTCCTATCTGGAAACTGCTTCTCATGAGTGTCATTGGCTTGGCACTGATAATTTGGGGCAGCGACGTAACAGTTGACGCAGCCACTTCACTTGCCAAAATGTTTGGTATGAGTGAAAGATTTATCGGATTAACCATCGTTGCTCTTGGAACATCACTTCCGGAGTTATTTACTTCAGTCGTAGCAGCTCGCAGAGGAAAAGCGGACATTGCCATTGGTAATATTGTAGGAAGCAACATTTTCAACATCTTATTCGTAGTAGGAACATCTGCACTAATTATTCCAGTTGCATTTGCATCAAGCTTTGTCAATGACTGTATTGTTGCAATCTTAGCAGGCATTGTTTTGTGGGTATGTACCTTCCGCAAAAGAAAGCTTACAAGAACGGGCGGAATCTTCATGTTGATTTGTTATCTCGCATATTTTTTGTATTTGCTATTTTAGATAATTAGATAAGATACGGCATGGTATTTGCCATGCCGTTCCACTTTATTTTGCAATAAATTCAATATTCAGTTTCATTCCCATTCCATCAGCAAGCCTTTTAAGAGTAAGTAGCGAGGGATTCGCCAAACCTCTTTCTATTTTGCTTATATCAGCCTGATATATTCCGGTGATTTCTGCTAGTTCTGTTTGTTTCATACCAACAAATTTCCGCACACTAGTCAACTTATCACCGACGGAAGTCTTTATATCAAGTTCATAAGTCTTCCCTGTTATGACTCCATTTTGCCATATTTCTTCAGCTGACAAATCAAGTTCATCATTCCATGATATGCCATAGCCACCAACATCTACTCTTGCTTGTTCAAACAAACCCTGTTCCATCTTTAATACTTCAAACTGTGGAATAGTTGAAAACAGTTGACACATATCATATTTCTTTTCCACCCCATTTTGAAATACTGCTATTATGATATATTTTTCTAATGTTTCCACTTGTGTAATTCTATGTGTCATTCTGCTCCCTCCTTAAAATTACATCTATCGTCTTTATTGTATAGGTTATATCCTATATGGTCAAGTTTCAAATAATTGAAACACTCAAAACAAAAGGTGCAACTTTTGTCGCACCTTATCCTTATCGTATTCATCTACATCCCGCGCAATTTTGCACTTGGTATGTATTTCTGTACTGTTGCAAGGAACTCTTTCATTTCCTCCTCGCTGCATCCCCTTGTTTTCTTTCCAATCAAATCACCGGAATCCACAAAGTTTTGCAAGTAGTACTTTTCCGTGCCCTGAAGCCATTGTCCAATCAACTCAAAATTTTCTTTGAAATGATAATTCTTCACAACAGTTGTCCGAAACTCATACGGCACATGTCCTTCTTTTAAATAAGAAACACTTTTCTTAATAGCTTCTATATCCAATGCATCTACGCCTGCAGTAATTGCATAGCTTTCCGGACAATTCTTAATATCCATTGCAACATAGTCCACAAGCCCCGGTTCCACCAGATAAATCAACTTATCCGGAAAACTTCCATTGGTATCTAACTTAATGGCAAAACCCATGTCTTTGATTTTTCGCATAAAGTTTTCAATGTCCAGTTGTAGCAACGGCTCCCCGCCACTAATACACACCCCATCAAGAATGCCCTTGCGTTTTCCCAAGAAAGCGAAAAATTCCTCTTCGCTGAGTTCCGCCTCTTTCGGAATATCCACCACCAAAGAAGCATTGTGGCAGAATGGACAACGGAAATTGCAGCCTGCAGTAAATACCGTACACGCTGTTCGCTCCGGAAAATCCAATAATGTTAATCTTTGCAAACCTTGTATTTTCATGTTATAATTCACCTCAATTTAATGATATTTCAAGAAAAAGCCATTTTAAAGTGACTGTTTCTTCAAAAATAATCACTCCGAAATGATTTTTCCTTATAAACAATCATATTTTTCAAATATCTCAATACTTCTCCCCAATATCCCTTTCATATGTGCAATCGCAGTTCCGTAATTTGTCATCGGCACACCTGCATCCTCCGCACATTTCAAACGATACTTCATCTCA
>JAZSDK010000016.1:0-2465 GCA_045531155.1 Faecalimonas sp.
AACGTGCTTCTGCCAAAGAAATAATGAAATGAAAAACAATGATTGTTTGAGAATACACAATCTAATAAAGAAATTAACCATAACTTTATTCATCATATTTCCTATGATTTGTTCAGCACAAAAAAAGGAACTGCTTATCATAGGAACAATGCATACGGTACCCAATATTGTAAAAAATGCCTATAGACCATTGCTAAAATATGCTATTGATTATGCTCCTGAAGCCATTTATGTAGAATACATTCAAGCACGAGACACTATAAGCCTAAAAAATCATACTCCCCAATTCCTTCATCAATCGGATTCCATACAAAGAGAATGTTCGATTGATGAAGTCAGTTTTCGTTTACTCCGCAAGAAGAAACTGACGGAATTAAACAATGAAGAATACCATTTGTTGGCCATGTCATATCTTGCTCAAAGGGATAAGGCCAATTATTCATATTATAATTATCTGGCTACATACGGAATCGAAGGATGCAAAGAACCTAAAAAAAATGAAAGCGAAGATCTATCTTTCAAATTGGCTATTCGAATGGGTATAACAGAATTATATTCTATTGACAATCATCAAACAGATAAACTTTATTATGAAGCCTGGGATAAAGCAATCACAGACGGCAAGATAAATGGCAATACGAATATACTAAACGAACTTATCAAAACAAATAACAAACAACGCATTCTCCCTTCTTTCTTTGGCAATTTAGGGAAATACACCAATCGTACAGAAGTGCTTCAAAGATATTACCTAATGAATTCTTTCCGCTTTGCCCCATATGTCAATGAATACACCCAAGCCGTTGCAAAATATTGGGATGAACGAAACCTCCAAATAGCATTGAATATATCTGAACAAATTAAAGAGAAGCCTTACATTAAAAATATTCTTATCGTTGGTGCTGGGCATGTCATTAGTTTACAGAAAGCCTTGAATGTAATTTATCCGGATTTACAAGTGAAATTAATGTCTGAATAATGCATTTAAATGAGCACAAGTTATCATTTGAAACAAGGAGAACTGATTAATGTGGATACTTATACCCGTTTAACGGACTATATCGTACTGACTTACTTTAACGTGTATGGTGACCAAACATAACGATAGCCAGCGCATCGGTCTCCACCTCTCCTACAAGTTCAATGCTACCAAGAGCAAGTACAAGGGACAGGTGCAGGCCAGAGTGAAAAGAACCGTTTGTAAATGGAATGGCCTTCACTCTATCACTTGCGGCACTCCAAACAGGTTCTCAAACGGTTGGAGTGCCGCAAGTTGGTTTATGCAATTTCCAACAAAGCACGACCCAATGAATGAAGTTCATTCACTATTGCATCGCGACGAGCTTTGGAAGGCTTCTTGGTTCCACACACATAAGCTGCCATCAAACTTTGTTTAATGCCCAAGCTTCGGGCAATTCCAGCTACATTGATTTGAGGAAAACGCTTGAACAAAACATACAATTCACTTCTCTCTTCCATAACATCGGCCTTGAAGAAACCTTCATAACTCAAGTCCTCGTCCAATTCCGGCCAATGGATTCCGATATTATCTGTCTCGAAATTCTGTAATTGCTCGGGCGTAGCCATACGGAGACGTTCGTAATTGTCTATCGCCTCCATCCGTTCAACACCTTCTGACGTAAGTATGTGTACATAGGTGTCGTCTATCCATACTTTAGTTACATCTACTTTCATAATACCTCCGTCTTTTTATTCTTATTAAAAAATTCATTCCATTTCTCGGCTATCAATTCCTTGTTCTCTTCAATAACCATTTCAGCCATCTTCAGTTCATTGGATTGTAGCCCGTTGTTTTCTACCAATTTAATTTCTGGTAAAATATTAAACTTCGCATTTTCTTTCACTTTGCCCTTTCCTTTGACAACATGAACATGTATCGGTTCGTGGTCATTAGAATAGAACATAAAACGAAGTCCGAAAAACGTAAATAACAATGGCATCGTATAATATGTATTTGATTATAGAACAAAGATAGGTTATTTATTTATAACCTGCAATTATTCCCCATTGTTTTTTATTTTACCATTTCTTTTCCATACTTTTGCAAAAAATCTCATAAAACCCGTACCCGATTCCCAACCTCGGTTGTATTAAAGATAAAGAAACAATCAAAATCTACTTGAAATATGAAGAAAAGAAGAAACAACCGAGGTTGGGTAATCATACTACTGATGCTTGCCATCGCCTTGCAGACGCAGGCACAAAACCTTATCAATCTAAAATTAGAGAACAAGCCGCTTCCTGCTGCCTTGAAGCTTATCGAGGGGGAAGGTGGAAAGAATGTTATCTTCTCCGTGACCGAAACGGAGAAACATTCCGTGTCTGCCGACATCCAACAGAAGACTCAAGCCGAAGCCATTGGCATCGTACTTCAAGGAACACCTTTTATTTATAAGGAACGGGCAGACTACTTTGCCATCCAGAAGAAGGATGCACGTGCCAAA
>JAZSDK010000173.1:0-3435 GCA_045531155.1 Faecalimonas sp.
GGCGAATTCAACTTGCAAATGCAATCGAATTCTAATTGGTTAATAATAAATTAAATTTCTCATTTGGTGTGAGATAACCAAGCCTCTTTCTGGGCCTGTTGTTCAATTTTTCTTCAACCCAGGCAACAAACTCATCGGTTATTCCACTGAAGTCCGTTCCTTTGGGAATGTATTGCCTGATGAGTCCGTTCATGTTCTCATTGGCTCCACGTTCCCAAGAATGGCACACGGTTTACAAAAATAGAAAGAAATTTCCAATTCCTTCGCTATTTCTTGATGTTTTGCAAATTCTTTTCCATTGTCTGCCGTTATCGTATGTATCAAGTCTTTTATGGGCTGCAACGCATCGATGGTTTTCAAGGCTAGTGGGGCGGCATCTTTCCCCGAAAGCTTGCGCACCCATACCTTGGAGGTAAGCCTGTCCTTGATGGTAACAAGTGCTCCTTTATGGTTGCTTCCTATAACTGTATCTATTTCCAAATCTCCAAATCGTTTTCTGGACTGTATAGTTATCACCTTACATCCACTTCATCCGACAGATGAAGCAATTGAATTTGAACATCAAAATTGTCAGCTTCTTCCTCACAAATTCTTCCCAAAGTCATATCATCAAGATGGAACAATTCACGGGTTTCTATCCGCACATCGTCTATATCGTTATAAAGATTACGCCCCAACTTCACATAACCACTATTATCTACGATTGCCCAAACATAAGAGCGGTCAACCAAGTCTACAAACTTACAGTATAGCAACAATAAACAAGACGAAGAATAGACAAAACGGTCACAAATGGAATAACCGTTCAATAATGAAGGATTTTTGGTTGCATCCCTCATTATTGAAGGCTTCATTTTTTGTTTCACGTCAAAATGATATAAAGCACGTATTCCATTTGGCGAAACAGAAGAAAAATCATTCCAGTTACGGTCATAATAATAAATACATGTATCGCCCCAATTATATGTCATAGGGAAATAATAAAGCTGATGGTCCGAAGTCACATCATTACGCAAAAATCTCACAGGAACATTATTTTCATCTGCCAACCAAATACCACTTGGATTCTCACCTCCTACATAAAAAGGAGAGATGAAAACGGTACTATCAACATTAAAAGAAGCTAAATCCACACTCCAATTCGAACAGGGAAAACTATTTTTAAAAGAACCATCCATTCCAAAAAGCATCAGCTTTCGGGATGCATAATCCATAATACAAATATCACCTGTTGATTTGACTACAGAAAAAGAAGATATTATCCGAAAATTCTTGGGGCCTTCACCAAATGCATCGATATGTGAATATAACTTACCCGAAACATCAAATACGAAAATACCCGACTGATGTGAACCCAAAACATAATAATAGTCACCCCATTTGTAAAGACGCTCCACGCTACCAATATGCATATCATCCTCCAAATGTAAAGTTACGTAGCTGACAGAATCGACAAAAGTAGAATATGCCAACTTGTCTGCAACATTATCCAAATTTATAATAATCGCATCTCCTTCCTGCTTATTTTGACAAGAAAAAAACAGAAAAAAAACAAATAGTACCTGAAATGTTTTCATAAGTTCATTCTCATCTGTTTATCATTTTTCGGTAAATCATATACAAACATTTGGTCTTCTACCTGATTATCTATGGCATAAATCTTTCCATACTTTTCACAGATTGCCATCAATGACAACCTACGGTCGAAAGTATAGCATGCTACCGCATTACCTTCCCAATCCCAGACTTGAAGTTCACTACGTCCGTCCTTCGACGTATTCCTGTTGGAACAAAGCACATAGATATATTCATCGGTAGCATACGGCTGACCAATATAATAAATGGGCTGTTCAGCAACCTCCAATGCAGCATCGGCTTCATAAGGAGCTATGCGCACATCCACCTCACTTATCAGGTTCAGTGAAGCGTCAAAAAGACGCCAACGCTTGAAGCGACTATAAAATGCAGCAAAACGCTTACCGTCAGGATGGGGGACACAAGTTCTCGCATAAGTCATAAAAGCAGGGATTTCCTTGGGAATATCCTGCCAATGAGGATATTCAATATCCACCAAACTGAAATCTCCGGTGCTCTCATCATACAAGACATATTCCTTGTCACTATCAGGCTGAGTAAAGGTGACATAACGGCCTTTACCCATCGGATAGAAACCATTGCTTGCCAATCCTTGACCAAAAATCTGTTTTGAGGATTTCACTTTCAGACTTTCATGGTCTATTTCAACCTCCTTCCGTGCATTCAGATTGGCATCTATTACATGGAAGCCATCCGGCGTTATCTGGAAACTACGGGTATCCAACAGATTGAAGTCGTGCGGACCCTTTCCTCTTTGACCGACGGTAGCCAAATGTTCCAAATCCGGCAAAGAGAAGAGACTGAACAATTTTTCTTCACGTTCCTTATAGACAAAAAGATAATCACCCGAAATACCCATATAGCGAGGAACCAGATATGGAACCGGTACAGATACAACTTCAGCCGTCAAATCACCTGACACCATAAACTCCGTCACTGTTTTCTGCTTATCTGAACCGGAGCAGCCATACAGCATCAACGACATCAAAAGGAATACAATATTTTTCATTTCACCTTGAAACTTTTTATGATTCTACGAGCCAACTTGTCATATTTCGGTGAAGAAGAACGAACAGCATCAGGCATTTTTACCGTTACACAATAAACCATCCCACCCTTTTCTACAAAATACATATAGTTCCATACCAATTTTGTAAAAGAACCCTTTGTTACAGAAAAGCCTTGAGCCTCTCCTTTCAGTAAAAACAGATTCCACCTGTTTCCTTTGCTGCCTCCATTCTCCTCTGTGACTATCTTCAAATAGTCCGGCCAACTGGCCTCAGCTATTTTACCACCAACTTCATCCAGAAAGGCTGCTTCACCTGAAGTCTTGCGAAAACTACGAATATTAACACTCATGATTTTATCAGAATCATCCGAATTTTTCTGTTCTGTTTCCCATGTCAATGTCCCTAACTCATATTCAACTCTTGCGCCTTTATCGTTCTTAATCCTGATATTACGCTTATGAATGCTTGCCTTGTCTTCTCCGCCAAACCGGAATACCCAATCGGCAGGAACTTCCAGGGTATAATATTCATAATCCAACTGTTGCCAAGCATCTTTTAAAACCACATCTTTAACTGTGCTTGCATCAACCAACACACTTCCCGCAAAACCGTTCATTGAAAACAGCATAAACAACATGAATAAAATCTTTTTCATAAACTCTATTTTTTAGTTAGTTTTTTATGCTGCAAATATATACAAAAGAAACAATATTCACAAATTCTTCTTTAGAATGTTAGAACGTATTCATTTTCAATTAGTTATACATAATATTCAAATAAAGTTCCTGTATAATGGTGTTTTAAGCGGCAAATGTATCACTATTCTTTT
>JAZSDK010000094.1:0-2902 GCA_045531155.1 Faecalimonas sp.
GGAGTACGTACGCCGGCAACAACGTCTTCACCCTGAGCGTTCATGAGGAATTCACCCATGAGACCCTTTTCGCCTGTAGCGGGGTTACGTGTGAATGCTACGCCTGTGCCGCAGTCGTCGCCCATGTTACCGAATGCCATCATCTGTACGTTTACAGCTGTACCCCAGGAGTATGGGATATCGTTGTCACGACGATAAATATTTGCACGAGGGTTGTCCCAAGAACGGAAAACGGCTTTTACGGCTGCCATAAGCTGTTCCTTCGGATCTGTTGGGAACTCAGCACCGATTTTTTCTTTGTATTCTGCCTTAAACTGATTTGCTAATTCTTTTAAGTCATCAGCTGTTAAATCAACGTCAAGTGTAATACCTTTTTTCTCTTTCATTTCATCGATAAGAACTTCAAAATATTTCTTACCAACTTCCATAACTACGTCAGAATACATTTGGATAAATCTTCTGTAGCAGTCACGTGCCCATCTTTCATTTCCTGTCTTCTTAGCAACTACTTCTACTACCTCTTCGTTAAGACCAAGGTTCAAAATAGTATCCATCATACCAGGCATAGAAGCTCTCGCACCTGAACGAACAGATACAAGTAACGGATTTTCTAAATCCCCAAATTTCTTTCCTGTAATTTCTTCCATCTTAACGATAGCTTCGTTAATCTGTTCTTGGATTTCGTCATTAATCTGACGACCATCTTCGTAGTACTGCGTACATGCTTCTGTTGAGATGGTAAATCCCTGTGGTACCGGAAGACCTAACTTTGTCATCTCAGCAAGGTTCGCACCCTTTCCTCCAAGGAGGTTTCTCATGCCGGCGTCACCTTCGGTGAACATATAAACCCATTTTGTCATATTCTCTATGACCTCCCTCTAATAATATTTCATAATTACAAGACGACAAAAACACGACTTCTATCCAAAAGCCGTTATCTGTAAATCTTGTATTATAAATGCTGTTATGTAGTTTGTAAAATCAACCACATTTTTATTCTATCGGTTTCTCCTGTATTAGTCAAGAAATTTTCCATATTCTGATAGCGTTAATTTACTTTCGGAATAAATTATCGACATTCTTTTCGCCTGTGAAAATTTTTCCCATAATTTCTTCAGCTTAAATGATGTCTTTTTCAATAAACTGTAGTATATTTTGATACAAAGAAAGCACCTTCCTTTGTTTAAATTTTTCTGTTAAAAATCAATCTTATCACAAAGTGGTGCTTTCTTATTTTATTTATTTAATTTTTCGAAAATACTTTACGCTACTAATACTAAGTCCACTGATTACCAAGGCAACAAGCCAAATATTAAACATTAGCCCATCACCAGTGTTTGGGCTTTTTGTTGCACTCGCTGCAGCACCTGTATTGTATGCACATATATCGCATTTTGAATTATGGTCAGAATCCTTGTGTGCTTCTAATTTTATTTTCTCGCCACATTCACACGCTTTCCAGTGATTTTCTTTGTCTGTTTTCCATTCTGTTCCTTCTGTATGTCCCTTTGGATCTCCAGATGTAAATGTTGCTTCTAGTGTTGTACCCTTACTGCTTTCACCACAACTACATGATTTGTAATATTCTGCTGCGTTTGTACAATCGGCTGGGGATTTCAAAAACTCAGCTGATACCACTTGTTGGTCATAAACACATGTATGCGCAGTGACCGTTGTAACCTCAAATGGCTTTGCAAGTGCATATTTCACGCTTCTAATAGCTGTATCCACAAACTGCGAACTGTATCCAAGAGAAGATAAATCTATGCTATTCAAATCAACTTCAAGCAAAGTAGCAACTGTTGCAAGACTTGCAAGAAAACGTGGTTCTTTCATAGACAAATGTGTTCCGTCGTTTGTAAGCTTATCACCCAAATAAGATGTTCTCGCATTTTGAATCACCGTGCCGTTAGGAATAATCTTTGTTATTCTATCATTCGGTACAATTTTGTCCTGTACTGCAGAAACAATTGCATTATACATATCTGTTTGACTATTATTGTAAGCTGCGAGTCCTGAATAATCCGCTTGGTACGCCCATGTCATATGCCACACGAATTCCACATTATCATTCGTACACATAGGTTCCACGATGTCCATTAATGCTTTTAAATCATCGTATGTATTCGAACGTCCACTGTATGTACTCGACTGTTGGAAAGAGATAAAATCCCAATCATCGCTTTTTATCGCATCGGACAGTTTATGGGACTTCTCCCTACTCCAATTTCCATTAACATTTGTACAATATTCATATGCGGCACTATCATTTCGTGCGTTCTGTAAATGCGTTTGAAGCGTGCAACCTGCTATGTACATATTAACCACTTTGATATTCTCTACTCCCATAGCTTCTGCAATCGGATACACATACTGCATGCTACACTCCGAATAACTATTGCCAATGGCAAGAATTTTCAAGGAATTGTCGTCATCCCATGTAGAAAGTTTTGCTCCACTGTATGCAGTGTTATTCGTTGCACTTGCAGCACTAGCCGGAATACAGTTCTGCCATACACACAATACGGTAAGAAGACCCACCAACATGAGTGATAAAGTTCTTTTTGTTACCATTTTCATTTCCTCCAATAAATTTAATTTTTACTTGTATTATACACCTAATAACTTTTTTTTCAAGTGTTTTTTCTTAATCACCCAGCAAAAACGCTTTGTATCCTCTATATGCTTCATACACATCGGCTTTGCTTGTTACTTCCCATGGTGCGTGCATACAAAGCACTGCAACACCACTGTCGATAACATCCATGCCATAGTTTGCAAGAATGTAAGCGATTGTTCCACCGCCTCCAATGTCTACACGGCCAAGCTCTGCTGTCTGGAAGTTTACATTTTCTCTTTCGAAAATGCGTCTTAAATATGCAATGTATTCTGCATTTGCATC
>JAZSDK010000174.1:0-27620 GCA_045531155.1 Faecalimonas sp.
AATTTAAGTGTAGGAGGTAAACGATATGTCACGTATCGGTAGACTGCCAATCACAGTACCTGCAGGGGTAACTGTTGAAATCGCAGAAAATAACAAAGTGACTGTAAAAGGTCCAAAAGGAACTCTTGTAAAAGAACTTCCAGTAGAAATGGAAATCAAACAAGAAGGCGACACAATTGTTGTAACAAGACCAAATGATTTGAAGAGAATGAAATCATTACACGGTTTAACAAGAACATTAATCAACAACATGGTAGTTGGTGTAACAGCTGGTTACGAAAAAGTTCTTGAAGTAAACGGTGTAGGTTACAGAGCAGCAAAATCAGGTAACAAGTTAACATTAAACTTAGGATACTCACATCCAGTAGAAATGATCGATCCAGAAGGTGTTGAAACAGTACTTGATGGACAGAACAAAATTACTGTAAAAGGTATCGATAAAGAAAAAGTAGGCCAATACGCAGCAGAAATCAGAGATAAGAGAAGACCTGAACCATACAAAGGTAAAGGTATTAAATATGCTGATGAAGTTATCAGACGTAAAGTTGGTAAGACTGGTAAGAAATAAGTAAGGAGAGTGTGAAGATGGTTAGTAAAAAATCAAGAAGCGAAGTTCGTGTAAATAAACACAGAAAATTACGTAACCGTTTCAGCGGTACAGCTGAAAGACCACGTTTGGCTGTGTTCAGAAGTAACAATCATATGTATGCTCAAATTATTGACGATACAGTTGGAAAAACTCTTGTATCAGCATCTACTGTTCAAAAAGAAGTAAAGGCTGAATTAGAAAAAACTAACAACGTTGATGCAGCAGCATATTTAGGAACTGTAATTGCTAAAAAAGCAATTGAACAAGGTATTAACACTGTAGTATTTGACCGTGGTGGATTCATTTACCAAGGAAAAATCAAAGCATTAGCAGATGCAGCTAGAGAAGCTGGATTAGAATTTTAATAGGAGGAACACACACATGAGACAAAATCGTATTGATGCTAGTCAATTAGAATTGACAGAAAAAGTAGTATCCATCAAACGTGTAACCAAAGTTGTTAAAGGTGGTCGTAACTTCAGATTCACAGCTTTAGTAGTTGTAGGTGATGGAAAAGGTCACGTTGGTGCAGGTTTAGGAAAAGCAGCTGAAATTCCAGAAGCAATCCGCAAAGGAAAAGAAGATGCAATGAAAAAACTTATTACAGTTTCATTAGATGAAAATGAAAGTGTTACACATGATTTAATCGGTAAATTCGGAAGCGCTTCTGTATTATTGAAGAAAGCTCCAGAAGGTACTGGTGTTATCGCTGGTGGTCCAGCGCGTGCGGTAATTGAACTTGCAGGTATCAAGAACATCCGTACAAAATCATTAGGTTCTAACAACAAACAAAACGTAGTACTTGCTACAATTAATGGATTAAGTCAAATTAAAACTCCAGAAGAAGTAGCTAAGCTTCGCGGTAAATCTGTGGAAGAAATCTTAGGCTAAGGAGGATACTAAAATGGCAGAATTAAAAGTAACATTAGTTAAATCAACAATCGGTGCTGTACCAAAGCACAAAAAGACAGTTGAAGCTTTAGGTCTTAAAAAACTTAACAAAACAGTTGTTTTACCAGACAATGCTGCAACAAGAGGTATGGTACAACAAGTTAGACACTTAGTAAAAGTAGAAGAAGCATAATTAAAATAAGGAGGTGGCACAATGAACTTATCAAACTTAAGACCTGCTGAAGGTTCAAAACATAGTGATAATTTCAGAAGAGGCCGTGGACACGGTTCTGGAAATGGTAAGACTGCCGGTAAGGGACACAAAGGTCAAAAGGCTCGTTCAGGAGCACCAAGACCAGGTTTCGAAGGTGGACAGATGCCATTATATAGAAGAATACCAAAGAGAGGTTTCACTAACAGAAATACAAAAGAAATCGTTGCTATCAACTTAAATGCTTTAGAAGTATTTGAAAATGATGCAGTTGTATCAGTTGAAACTCTTATTGAAGCTGGTATCGTTAAGAATCCAAGAGATGGCGTTAAAATCCTTGGAAATGGTGAATTAACAAAGAAACTTACAGTTAAGGCTAATGCATTTAGTGCAAGTGCAGTAGCTAAGATTGAAGCAAATGGTGGAAAAGCTGAGGTGATCTAATGCTCAAGACATTTCGTGATGCATTACGTGTACCGGAGATTCGAAAGAAACTCTGGTATACATTCTTAATGCTTATAGTTATTAGATTTGGATCACAACTGCCAACACCAGGTGTGAATCCAGATTACATTAAAGAATTCTTTGCATATCAGACAGGTGATGCGTTTAACTTCTTTAACGCATTTACCGGTGGTTCGTTTGAGCAAATGTCAATTTTCGCATTGAGCATTAGCCCATACATTACATCTTCAATCATCGTGCAACTTTTGACAATTGCAATTCCAAAATTGGAAGAAATGCAAAAAGATGGCGAAGATGGACGAAAGAAGATTAACAAAATTACGCGTTTCGTAACAGTAGCACTTGCAATCATCCAAGCTACAGCTATGGCAGTAGGATTTGGACGTCAGGGATTACTTGTTGAATACAACTTTGTAAACGTAGTCATTGTTGTATTAACATTAACAGCAGGTTCTGCATTCTTAATGTGGGCCGGTGAAAGAATTACAGAAAAAGGTATTGGAAATGGTATTTCAGTTATCTTGTTGATTAACATTCTTTCAAGCATTCCAAGAGATTTTGTTAATTTATACAACTTGTTTATGAAGGAAAACATCAAAGGTGGAAAATGGTACATGGCTGTATTAGCTGCTGTTATCATCTTAGCAATTATCCTCTTTGTAGTTGTATTTGTTATCTACTTACAAGATGGTCAAAGAAAAATTGCTGTACAGTATTCACAGAAGGTACAGGGAAGAAAAACAGTTGGTGGTCAATCATCACACATTCCGTTGAAAGTGAATACAGCCGGTGTAATTCCGGTAATCTTTGCATCTTCATTGATGCAATTTCCAATCCTTATCTGTACATTCTTAGGAAAGACAGAAGGTAAAGGCTTTGGATATAGAATTTTAGATGGTTTAAACTCAAACAACTGGTTCAATGCAGATAAATTGCCAGGAAGTTTAGTTGATTCATGGGGCTTAATTGTTTATATTGTATTGACAATTGCATTTGCATATTTCTATACATCAATTACATTTAACCCGTTGGAAATTGCCAACAACATGAAAAAGAATGGTGGTTTTATCCCAGGTATTCGTCCGGGTAAACCAACATCAGACTATTTAGCAAAAATCTTAAAATACATCATTTTTATTGGTGCAGTTGGTCTTGTAATTGTACAAGTTATTCCATTCTTCTTTAACGGATGGTTTGGAGCAGCGGTATCATTTGGTGGAACATCACTAATCATCATCATAGGTGTTGTATTAGAAACACTCCAACAAATTGAATCACAGATGCTTGTACGTAACTACAAAGGATTTTTAAATAGTGGAAAATAAATAATCTAAGCAATTAACCCGTAAATTTCACACTTGAGATAGTAAGAAATTTAACGGGTTAAAATGCTATGTGGAGGAAATGTTATGAAAATTATCATGTTAGGAGCACCGGGTGCAGGTAAAGGAACACAAGCAAAAAAGATTGCTGAAAAATATTCCATCCCTCATATTTCAACAGGTGATATTTTCAGAGCAAATATCAAAAATGGAACTGAACTCGGTATGAAAGCAAAAACATATATGGACCAAGGATTATTGGTACCTGATGAGTTAGTAGTGGATTTGGTAGTGGATCGTCTAGGTCAGGATGATTGCGTAAAAGGCTGTGTATTGGATGGTTTCCCAAGAACGATTCCACAAGCTGAGGCTTTAGATGCAGCCCTGACTAAAGTTGGGCAATCAGTTGACTATGCAATCAATGTAGAAGTACCGGATGAAAATATTGTAAACCGTATGTCGGGTAGAAGAGCCTGCGTAAATTGTGGTGCTACATATCATATTGTATATGCGCCAACAAAGGTAGAGAATGTTTGTGATACATGTCAAGGAGAATTAATTCTCAGAGATGATGATAAGCCGGAAACAGTTCAAAAACGTTTGAATGTTTATCATGAACAAACACAACCTTTAATTGATTATTATACAAAGAAAAACATTCTTGTAGAAGTTGACGGTACAGTAGATATTGATGATGTATTTGCCGCAATTGTCAAGGTTTTAGGAGAGTAATCAAATGCCTATTAGTATTAAGTCCGCGAGGGAAATCGAACTTATGGCGGAGGCAGGGAGAATCCTTGCTATCGTACATGACGAATTAGAGAAAGCGTTGCGTCCGGGAATGACGACAAAAGAGATCGATAAGTTAGGGGAAGAAGTGATTCGCAGTTATGGTTGCGTGCCATCATTCCTAAACTACAACGGTTATCCAGCATCTGTCTGCGTTTCTGTGAATGACGAGGTTGTCCACGGAATCCCAAGCCACAAGCGTATCATCAAAGAAGGTGATATTGTAAGCTTGGATGCAGGTGTAATTTATAAGGGCTATCATTCCGATGCAGCAAGAACACATGCAGTAGGTGAGATAAGTAAAACTGCGGCAGATTTAATAAAAGTAACAGAAGAATGTTTCTTTGAAGGCATAAAATATGCAAAAGAAGGAAATTATCTTTTTGAGATTTCCTCCGCGATCGGCAAATATGCTAATGCACGCGGCTATGGTGTGGTGCGTGACTTGTGTGGACATGGGATTGGTTCTCATTTACACGAGGCGCCGGAGATACCAAATTATGAAATGAACAGAAGAGGTCCAAAACTGAGAAGAGGCATGACACTTGCAATTGAGCCAATGATTAATATTGGAACTTGGGAAGTGGATTGGCTGGATGATGATTGGACGGTTGTAACAAGAGATGGTTCGTTGTCGGCACATTACGAAAACACGGTGCTGATTACAGAAAACGGACCGGTACTTTTGACCTTATCAAAGTAAAGAGGAAAACATATGCGTATTAATATAGTAGAAAAAGGAATGCTTGCTAAGTCAAAGGCTGGCCATGATAAAGGTCATTTATATGTCATATACGATGTTGATGAAACATATGTATATTTGGTGGATGGGCAAATAAGAACCATTGATAAGCCGAAAAAGAAAAAACGAAAACATGTACAGATTATCTGCAAAAAACATGAAATCGAAGGAAAAGACGACGTAGCAGTAAAACGAATACTCAAATTATTTGATAAGGAAACAGGGAGGATTTAAAACATGTCAAAAGCTGACGTAATTGAAATTGAAGGAACTGTAGTAGAAAAATTACCAAACGCAATGTTTAAAGTAGAATTAGAAAATGGACATCAGGTATTGGCTCACATCAGTGGAAAATTGCGTACAAACTTTATCAAAATCTTACCAGGAGATAAAGTTACATTAGAGCTTTCTCCATACGATCTTTCAAAAGGAAGAATTACTTGGAGAGATAAATAAAAATTTTAATAAGTTTTGAAAAATATGTGTTGACTTTGGAAACGTGTGGATGTATACTATATTAGCACGTTTCCGTGTATTTTTGTGTGTAAAAATATAAGAGTTGCAAGTTTTAAGCGGAAAACGTGTCGTAAACGTAGTTAAAGCAATGGATGAAAGGAGGATTTGACGTGAAGGTTAGATCATCAGTAAAACCAATTTGCGAAAAATGCAAAATCATTAAAAGAAAAGGAAGCATCAGAGTAATCTGTGAAAATCCGAAACACAAACAAAGACAAGGCTAGAGCACTTAGTGAATACAAACGAAGTGCAGTATGAACTTAGTACGAAGCCTGTTCTTCGGAACTTAGCGAATGCAAGCCATTGGCGAAGCATGAGGTTAGTAAGAAGAACTTCCTTGTTATAGGCTCGTGCAATTTATTTAGGCGGCTGTAGTACAGAGTATTTATGTACTATTAATATACAGAGAACGAATCCTCGATGTATATTGCTTATAATACTCGGTGTCATTTCCGAGAAAGGCTGCAGTATCTAGCGGCTGGGCGCCAAAGATGTGCCCCAATTTGAGACAATATTAACCAAATAGGAATAAATGTATGTACAACATTTCAGACGATGGTGGTGCATCGGGCTACATATGTTTATTTACTAAAACAGAAAATGGAGGAAAAACACATGGCTCGTATTTCAGGTGTAGACTTACCAAGAGACAAACGTGTAGAAATCGGTTTAACTTACATCTACGGTATTGGTAGAGTGAGTGCAACAAAAATTTTAGCAGAAGCTGGAGTTAATCCAGACACTCGTTGTAGAGATTTAACAGATGATGAAGTAAAAGCAATCAGCGCTGTTATCGATGGCAACTATCAAGTAGAAGGTGATCTTCGTAGAGAAATCGCTCTTAACATTAAGAGATTACAAGAAATCGGATGCTACAGAGGTATCCGTCACAGAAAAGGACTTCCTGTTCGTGGTCAAAAGACAAAGACAAACGCAAGAACAAGAAAAGGTCCTAAGAGAACTGTTGCAAACAAGAAAAAATAGAACACTTAGCGAAAGCAAGCTGACAAGCGCGGCTTGAGGTTAGTGTGAATTTTGTTCTTCGGAACTTAGCGAATGCAAGCCAGAGGCGAAGCATGAGGTTAGTAAGAAGAACTACCTTAAAAATAAAAAAAGAAAGTAGGTTAGTTTAACATGGCTAAAAAAGTTACAAAAAAAGTGACAAAAAAACGTGTCAAGAAAAACGTTGAACGCGGACAAGCACATATTCAATCATCTTTTAATAATACAATCGTAACATTAACAGATGCACAAGGAAATGCTTTATCATGGGCAAGTGCTGGTGGTCTAGGATTTAGAGGTTCAAGAAAATCTACTCCATATGCAGCTCAAATGGCAGCAGAAACAGCAGCTAAAGCAGCATTAGTACATGGTTTAAAATCAGTAGATGTAATGGTTAAAGGACCAGGTTCAGGACGTGAAGCAGCAATCCGTGCTCTTCAAGCATGCGGTATCGATGTAACAAGCATCAAAGACGTAACTCCAGTACCACACAATGGATGTCGTCCACCAAAACGTAGAAGAGTCTAGTCTAAATAGGAGGATAAAAGAAGATGGCAGTAAATAGAACTCCGGTTCTTAAAAGATGTAGATCACTTGGTATGGATCCAATCTACTTAGGAATCGATAAAAAATCTAACAGACAATCAAAAAGAGCTAATAGAAAAATGAGCGAATATGGTCTTCAGTTACGTGAAAAACAAAAAGCTAAATTTATCTATGGCGTATTAGAAAAACCTTTCAGAAACTACTTTGCAAAAGCTTCTAAAATGAACGGTATGACAGGTGATAACCTTATGATTCTTCTTGAATCAAGATTAGACAACGTTGTATTCCGTATGGGTCTTGCTAGAACAAGAAAAGAAGCTAGACAAATCGTTGACCACAAACACGTATTAGTAAATGGAAAACAAGTAAACATTCCATCATACTTAGTAAGTGCTGGTGATGTAATTGAAATTAAAGAAGCAAAGAAAACATCTCCAAGATACAGAGAAATTCTTGAAGTAACAGGCGGAAGATTAGTTCCAGAATGGTTAGATGTAGATGCTGAAAGCTTGAAAGGAACTGTAAAAGAACTTCCTTCAAGAGATGTAATTGATGTACCAGTAGACGAAATGTTAATCGTCGAATTATATTCTAAATAATCCTTAGGGGTTATTTAGAATGTTACCCAATAAGGAGGGCTTGTAATGTTTGATTTTAACAAACCAAATATTGAAATTACTGAGATTTCAGAAGATAAAAAATATGGGAGATTTGTTGTAGAGCCTTTAGAAAGAGGGTACGGTACAACATTAGGTAACTCTTTGAGAAGAATTATGCTTTCTTCATTACCAGGTGCAGCTGTAAGCCATGTAAAAATCGATGGAGTTTTACATGAATTTAGCTCTATTCCAGGTGTAAAAGAAGATGTTACTGAAATCGTGATGAATTTAAAATCACTCGCTATTAAAAACTCTTCAGAAACAGATGAACCAAAAACAGCGTACATCGATTTTGAAGGTGAAGGTGTTGTAACAGCAGCTGATATCCAAGTAGATTCAGATATTGAAATCTTGAATCCTGAAACTGTTATCGCAACTCTCAATGGAGGAGCAGACAGTAAATTGTACATGGAACTTACAATCTCTAAGGGTAGAGGATATGTAAGTGCAGACAAGAACAAAAATGATGAATTGCCAATCGGTGTTATTCCAATTGACTCTATCTTTACACCAGTTGAACGTGTAAACTTGACAGTTGAAAACACACGTGTTGGTCAAATCACAGATTTTGACAAGTTAACTCTTGATGTATATACAAACGGCACATTAGTTCCAGATGAAGCAGTTAGCTTGGCTGCAAAGGTTCTTAATGAACACTTAAAATTATTCATCGACTTATCGGAAGTAGCTCAAGTAGCTGAAGTTATGATCGACAAAGAAGACGACATTACCCAGGCAGTATTAGAAATGAGCATTGATGAATTAGAACTTTCAGTTCGTTCATATAACTGCTTAAAGAGAGCTGGAATCAATACAGTTGAAGAATTAACAAACAGAACTTCAGAAGACATGATGAAAGTTCGTAACCTCGGACGTAAATCATTAGAAGAAGTTTTAGGCAAATTAAAAGAACTTGGCTTAGAACTAAGTCAAGGAGAAGAGTAGGCCGAAAGCAACTTAGTGAAATCAAGCTGCAGGCGATGATTGAACTTAGTGCAGCACATGGCTAGTAAGCCCGAAGAAGCATAACCACGTGTAAATGGAGGAAAAGAAAAATGGCAAAATATAGAAAACTTGGCAGAACATCAAGCCAAAGAAAAGCATTAATCAGAAATCAAGTAACAGCATTACTTGCTAATGGTAAAATCGTTACTACGGAAGCTAAAGCAAAAGAAATTCGCAAAGTAGCTGAAGGTCTTATTGCAATGGCTGTAAAAGAAAAAGACAACTTTGAAGAAGTTACAGTAACTGCTAAAGTTGCTCGTAAAGACAAAGATGGCAAGAGAGTAAAAGAAGTTGTAGACGGAAAGAAAGTAACTGTTTACGATGAAGTTGAAAAAACAATCAAAAAAGATAAGCCATCAAGATTACATGCAAGAAGAGAAATGCTTAAGGTTCTCTACCCAGTAGTTGAAGGTGAAAAGAGAAAAGCAAAAGAAGTTGATTTGGTTGAAAAATTATTCACAGAAATCGCTCCTAAATATGAAAACCGTAACGGTGGTTACACAAGAATCGTAAAAATCGGTTTACGTAAAGGTGACGCTGCTATGGAAGTTCTTCTTGAACTTGTATAATAGTACAAAAATAAGGGTTTCGCGTAAGCGAAGCCCTTTTGTATACCACAGATATGGAGTTCATAGCCTAATAGACACCAGCAACCTTTAATGCCAATAATATTAAAACAAATATAATACTTGGTTTCACAATTTTCGCACCATTCTTCATAACAAGTCCGGCACCGATATATCCGCCAAGCATATTGCAGGCTGCGGCCACAATACCAACCGAAAAAAGCACCTCTCCATTTATAAGAAAAATAATAAGCGATGTAATATTTGAAGTAAGATTTATTACTTTTGCCTGTGCATTTGCAGTCTTCATACTGATTTTTGCAAAAACCGTAAACGCTATAATAAGGAATGTTCCGGTTCCTGGTCCGTAAAAACCGTCATACATGCCGATTATAAGTGCTGCAATGGTTGCGGTAACATAGGTTCGTGTATTCAAAGCCACTTGGTCTCCGCCGCCGTCATGAAACAGCTTCTTGTTTAACACTAAAAACGCACAAATCGGTAAAATGGCTACCATAATATAAAGCATGATTTCTTCCTTTATTAGTAAAGAAAGATTTGCGCCAATGGATGAACCGATAATTGCAGCAATAACGGATGGAATCGCAAGTTTTATATTGACCAGTCCATTTTTTATAAAACGGAGTGTTGCAAGTGTTGTTCCACAAGTGGATGATAACTTATTAGTAGCAACGGCTGCATGGGGTGGTAATCCTGCAATTAAATATGCGGGTAGTGAGATTAATCCGCCACCTCCACCGATTGCATCTATTAGTCCGGCCAAGAACAAGAATGGGCAGACAATTAGAAAAGTCTGATATGTAATTTCCATAATTTTGGGTCTCCTCAAAAAATGATTCTTTAGGTATTATAGGTCTGGAAAGAAATGAAGTCAATATGCTTTACATTAAAAGCAAATGGGATTAGAATGTAAAGCAGTTGTAGATAACAGGAGATGAGAATTTTGATTTTTAAAAATATGATAGACATGCAGTTAATGATGTTTCTGCTTGTGGGAGTCGGATTTTTTATAAGAAAAAAGGGAATTGTTAATACGGAAGGACGTATGAACATGATTAATTTGTGTTTGTATATCACTTTACCGTTTAATGTGTTACATTCTTTTTTGCGCAAATGGGATTGGAATTTATTTATGGCATGCGGTGTTATTTTGCTTCTTTCCATTGGATTTAATGCAATCAGCGTGTTCTTTAGTTCTATCTTATATAAGAAGCAAGAGACAAACAGACAAAAGTCTTTAAAATACGGAACGATTATTTCCAACAGCGGATTTTTGGGAAATCCTATGGTGGAAGGCATTTACGGCAGTGAAGGTCTGTTGTATGCAGCTTTATTTATGTTGCCGGTAAGAATTGTGATGTGGACAATTGGGATAGCGGTGTTCTTAAAAGGACGCAAAGAGAAGCTTTGGAAAAATGTGCTCACACATCCGTGCATTGTGGCCATATACGCCGGAGTCATTATTATGGTTTGTGGCATACAGTTTCCAACCTTTGTAGAGAAAACCATTGTAGGAATTAGCGGATGTAACACCCCTCTCAGCATGATGCTGATAGGTATGATGCTTGCAGAAGTAAAGCCGAAAGGTTTGATTGATAAGATAATGGTATTTTACACGGCAATCAGACTGCTTGTGATACCAGCGGTTGTATTTGCGCTTACAGCCTTCCTTCCAATAGATGCGATGCTGCGAGGAATTACCGTAATCATGGCAGGGATGCCGGCGCCGATTACCACAGCGCTGCTTTCGGCAAAATATGGTGGGGATGAGAAATATGCAACGGGAATGGTTTTCCTAAGCACGATTTTATCTCTGATCACATTACCGATTTGGTGCCTTTTTTTATAAAAACTACTTGACTTTCCAGCAAAAACATAATAAAATATTCTAGCGTGCATAAGAATGCATTGTTTTTTTGTGCGCGAAAATGTTTGTAACATTTACAAAGCAACCAACAGAATTCATAGGAGGTGAAACGAATGCCAACATTTAACCAGTTAGTAAGAAAGGGACGTCAGACTTCTGTAAAGAAATCAACAGCACCAGCTCTTCAAAAAGGTTACAACTCTTTGAGAAAGAGAGCTACTGATGCTTCAGCACCACAAAAACGTGGAGTTTGTACAGCAGTTAAGACAGCTACACCTAAGAAACCTAACTCAGCTCTTAGAAAGATCGCCAGAGTACGTCTTTCAAACGGTATCGAAGTAACAAGCTATATCCCAGGTGAAGGTCACAACCTTCAAGAGCATAGCGTAGTTCTTATCCGTGGTGGTAGAGTAAAAGACTTACCAGGTACAAGATATCACATTATCCGTGGTACACTTGATACAGCAGGCGTTGCTAAGAGAAGACAAGCACGTTCTAAATACGGTGCTAAGAGACCAAAAGACGCAAAAAAGTAAGCACTTAGCGAGTGCAAACTGAAAGTGACGCACGAGGTTAGTGCGAACTTTGTTCTTCGTCACTTAACGAGAACTTGTTCGAGTTTAGTAAGAAGAACTACCTTATGAAACAAAAACAATATCGAATCACAAACAGAACTATGATTCCTGTAGGTTGCGGGTTATATCAATAGATAGTGCAGTCCCGCACGAACACATGCTTTGAGTGCTTAGTGAGCGCATGCGAGCTTAGCAATCAAGTACACCTGTGAAGCGAGTGCGTAAGCACGACACTGAACATGGTGTTTCATATTTCAGAAAATGTGAGTACCGATGAATTAATTCAAACCATAATTAAGGAGGGAAGAACCGTGCCACGTAAAGGACATACTCAAAAAAGAGACGTATTAGCGGATCCAGTATACAACAGCAAAGTGGTTACAAAGCTTATCAACAGCATTATGTTAGATGGTAAGAAAGGTGTAGCTCAAAAGATTGTATACGGAGCATTTGAAAGAATGGCTGAAAAAGCTGACAAACCAGCTATGGAAGTATTCGAAGAAGCAATGAACAATATTATGCCAGTACTTGAAGTTAAAGCAAGACGTATCGGTGGTGCAACATACCAAGTACCAATCGAGGTTAGAGCTGACAGAAGACAGGCATTAGCTCTTCGTTGGATTACATTGTATTCTCGTAAAAGAGGAGAAAAAACAATGGAAGAAAGATTAGCTAACGAACTTCTTGATGCAATGAACAACACAGGTGCATCAGTTAAGAAGAAAGAAGATATGCACAAAATGGCAGAAGCAAACAAAGCATTTGCTCACTACCGTTTCTAATTTCAACCTGATGAAATTGATTCTAAAAATAGGAGGAGAAAATCATGGCTGGAAGAGAATATCCATTGGATAGAACTAGAAATATCGGTATTATGGCTCATATTGATGCTGGTAAGACTACAACGACAGAACGTATTCTTTACTATACCGGTGTTAACCATAAGATTGGTGATACTCATGAAGGTACTGCTACTATGGACTGGATGGAACAAGAGCAGGAAAGAGGTATCACAATCACATCAGCGGCTACAACATGTCACTGGACATTGCAAGAAAATTGCCAACCAAAAGCAGGTGCTTTAGAGCACCGTATTAACATCATTGATACTCCGGGTCACGTTGACTTCACAGTAGAAGTAGAACGTTCACTCCGTGTACTTGATGGTGCAGTTGGTGTATTCTGTGCAAAGGGTGGTGTTGAACCACAATCTGAAAATGTATGGCGTCAAGCTGACACATACAACGTACCAAGAATGGCATTCATCAACAAGATGGATATCCTTGGTGCAGATTTCTACGGTGCAGTAGAACAAATCAAAACAAGATTAGGTAAGAATGCAATCTGCATCCAATTACCAATTGGTAAAGAAGATGAATTCAAAGGAATCATCGACTTATTTGAAATGAAAGCATACATCTACAATGATGATAAGGGTGATGACATCGCAATCGTTGATGTTCCGGAAGACATGGCGGATGATGCTGAATTATATCGTACAGAATTAGTAGAAAAGATCTGTGAATTAGATGACGATTTAATGATGATGTACCTTGAAGGAGAAGAACCAAGCGTTGAAGAACTGAAGGCAGCTCTTAGAAAAGCAACATGTACATGTCAAGCTATTCCAGTATGCTGTGGTACAGCTTACAGAAACAAAGGTGTTCAAAAACTTCTTGATGCAGTTATTGAATTTATGCCATCTCCAGTAGATATCGAAGCTATCAAAGGTGTAGATATGGATGGAAATGACACAGAAAGAATTTCATCAGATGAAGAACCATTCTCTGCATTGGTATTCAAGATTATGACTGACCCATTCGTAGGTAAGTTGGCATACTTCAGAGTTTACTCTGGTACGATGAACTCAGGTTCATACGTGCTCAACTCTACAAAGGGCAAAAAGGAACGTGTTGGACGTATCCTTCAAATGCATGCAAATAAGAGAGAAGAACTTGATAAAGTATACTCAGGTGATATTGCAGCAGCAATCGGATTTAAGTTCTCTACAACAGGTGATACAATTTGTGACGAACAACATCCAGTTATCCTTGAGTCTATGGAATTCCCAGAACCAGTTATCGAGTTGGCTATTGAACCAAAAACAAAAGCTTCTCAAGGTAAGCTTGGTGAGTCTCTTGCAAAACTTGCAGAAGAAGACCCAACATTCCGTGCTCATACAGACCAAGAAACAGGTCAGACAATCATCGCTGGTATGGGTGAGCTCCATCTTGAAATCATCGTAGACAGACTTCTTCGTGAATTCAAGGTTGAAGCTAACGTAGGTGCACCTCAGGTTGCTTACAAAGAATCATTTACAAAATCAGTTGATGTTGATAGCAAATATGCTAAACAATCAGGTGGTCGTGGACAATACGGACACTGTAAAGTTAGATTTGAACCAACAGACGTTAACGGCGAACAAACCTTCTTCTTCGAGTCAGAAGTTGTTGGTGGTGCTATTCCTAAGGAATACATTCCAAAGGTTGGTGAAGGTATCGAAGCTGCTATGAAGTCAGGTACACTTGGCGGATTCCCAGTAGTAGGTATTAAAGCTGTCGTATACGATGGTTCTTACCATGAAGTCGATTCATCAGAAATGGCATTCCACATTGCTGGTTCTATGGCATTCAAGGACGCTATGTCAAAAGCAGCTCCTGTACTTCTTGAACCAATCATGAGAGTAGAAGTTACAATGCCGGAAGAATACATGGGTGATGTTATTGGTGATATCAACTCACGTCGTGGACGTATCGAAGGTATGGATGACCTTGGCGGCGGAAAGATTGTAAGAGGATTCGTTCCATTGTCAGAAATGTTTGGATACTCTACAGACTTACGTTCAAGAACTCAAGGACGTGGTAACTATTCAATGTTCTTTGAAAAGTATGAACCAGTTCCAAAGAGCGTACAAGAAAAAGTTTTATCTAAATAATGGATGAAAACACTTGAAAAACTGATAGATATGCAATATAATCTATTATAACTGAGTAAAACAAAAAAATATGCCCCTTAAGAAAAGGGGCGCTATAATAAGGAGGATTATTCAAATGGCAAAGGCTAAATTTGAAAGAACAAAACCACATGCTAACATTGGTACAATCGGACACGTTGACCATGGTAAAACAACAACAACAGCAGCTATCACTAAAGTATTAGCTGAAAGAGTAGCTGGAAACGTAAAAGTTGATTTTGAAAACATCGACAAGGCTCCAGAAGAAAGAGAACGTGGTATCACAATCTCTACAGCTCACGTTGAGTACGAAACAGAAAACCGTCACTACGCACACGTTGACTGTCCAGGACATGCTGACTACGTTAAGAACATGATCACTGGTGCTGCTCAAATGGATGGTGCTATCCTTGTAGTAGCTGCTACAGATGGTGTTATGGCTCAAACAAGAGAACACATCTTACTTTCTCGTCAGGTAGGTGTTCCATATATCGTTGTTTGGATGAACAAATGTGATATGGTTGATGACGAAGAATTATTAGAATTAGTAGAAATGGAAATTCGTGAACTTCTTGACGAATACGAATTCCCAGGTGATGACACACCAGTTATCCAAGGTTCAGGTCTTAAAGCTCTTGAAGATCCAAACGGTCCTTGGGGAGATAAGATCATGGAACTTATGGCAGCAGTTGATGAATGGATTCCAGATCCAGAACGTGATACAGATAAGCCATTCTTGATGCCAGTAGAAGACGTATTCTCAATCACAGGTCGTGGTACAGTTGCTACAGGACGTGTTGAAAGAGGTACATTACACGTATCTGACGAAGTTGAAATCGTTGGTCTTAAAGAAGAAAACCGTAAGGTAGTTGTAACAGGTATCGAAATGTTCCGTAAACTTCTTGATGAAGCTCAAGCTGGTGATAACATCGGTGCACTTCTTCGTGGTGTTCAAAGAACAGAAATCGAAAGAGGACAATGTTTATGTAAACCAGGCAGTGTTAAATGTCACACAAAATTCACTTCTCAAGTTTACGTATTAACAAAAGATGAAGGTGGACGTCATACACCATTCTTCAACAACTACAGACCACAGTTCTACTTCAGAACAACTGACGTTACAGGTATCTGCCAACTTCCAGAAGGAACAGAAATGTGTATGCCTGGTGACCACATCGAAATGACATGTGAACTTATCCATTCAGTAGCAATGGAAGAAGGTTTACGTTTCGCTATCCGTGAAGGTGGACGTACAGTAGGTTCTGGTGTTGTTAAAAACATCATCGAATAATTTGAGTTTTTAGAACCAAATAAAGAGTAATTTATTCCGCAATCCTTGAGTAATCAAGGGTTGCGGTTTCTTTTTGCGTGTAAAAGAATAGCGAATGGGGGAGAGGAATGGTGTGCCGGATGAAGTGAGGAAATGGTGCGTGGTTCTAGTTTGGTTCTAAAAAATTATCAAAAGTTTGTAATTCTACATTTTATTTGGTAAAATATGTAACATAAAGATTAATCGGAGGTACTAAAGATGGCTACAGAGTTAAAAACATTTGTGGAACAAAGAGCAGAAAAGGCAGAAAACCTGTCTTTTTGTATGGGTATAAAGTTATTGCATATACGAAAAAGTGTAGAGGAGTTGTTATCTTTTATAGGTCGAGGAAGCATCTTTGAGGAATATACATTACATAATATTTCTCATATTGATGAGATGTTAAAAATAATTGAATGGCTAATTCCAGAAGAAACAAAGAATGTCATGACAAGTGCAGAATGGTTAATGTTAACATTATCTGTCTATTTTCATGATTTGGGTATGTTGGTAACTAAAGATGAATATAACAACCGTGCCAATACAAACTTTAATGATTATAAAAGAGAAATCTTAGAAAAAGAATCTTCTATTGAGTATAAGGAATATGCCAAGGGGAAAGATGAACATTTTCTTTATCAAGAATTTGTGAGAGAAAATCATGCGACAAGAATTAAGAGGTGGGTTGAAGGAAATAAGGATATCAGTCTTGGCGATGGTAGTAAAGTATATCAAGAAATTGAAAGCTTATTAGGACATTTACATAAAAAATTCCGAACTGATCTAGCAATGATTTGCGAAAGTCATCACGAGGATGATATAGATGATTTTGCAAAATATAAGGTTGATATGGTTTATGGAAACGACGATGAAGAAAAAGTTAATCTTAATTATATCGCAATTATTTTGCGGGTAGCAGACTTATTGCATATTACACAGGATAGAACACCATCTATTTCAAGGCGAATTATAAATGTTACCAATCCTGTAAGTGTAATCGAATGGGAAAAGCAAAGTGCTGTAACGGCTGTAAGGGCACAACGAAAGCGAAATGAAGAAGATATTGTAGATGACTCTTTGATTAAAGATACAATAGAAGTTACAGCGTATTTTGAAGGCGCAGAAACAGCGGAAGCATATTTTGGTTTATCTGCTTATTTACAATACGCTCGTAAAGAGATACAGAAATGCAACAAGATTGTAATGCATGCGGAAAAAACAGAGGGAACCAAAGAGTATATCTTTCCGTGGATTGAAATTGATGAATCGCAAGTGACAGCTGTAGGGTTCGAGCCTAAGAAATTACAGTTCACGATTGCACAGGACAATATCCTACAACTGTTAGTTGGACATACTTTATATAATGATTCATCTGTTGTTGTAAGAGAGCTAGTTCAAAATGCTATAGATGCGGTTAAATTACAACAGGTAAATGATAAGCAGAAACGGAGAAAAATTACAGAGGGTATTATAAATGTATGTTGGGATGAAGGAACAAGAGAATTAAGTTTTTGGGATAATGGAACAGGGATGACCATGACCGAAGTTGAAAACTTCTTGTTAAAAGTAGGTGCATCAAAATATAGAGATGAAAATTTCAAGAAGAACTATCCGGATTTCACATCAATAAGCCACTTTGGTATTGGGATTTTAACTTGCTTTATGATAGCAAATGACATAGATATCGTGACAAATTCAGAGGAGCAAAAAGATGCTAATATAATTAACCTACGAAAAGTTAATGGGCGATATTTATTACGTAAAGAAGAGAAAAGCAATTTAGATGGCAGGATAAAAAGGCATGGAACTATGGTTAGATTGCATGTTAGAGCTGATGTCGACATGTCAGCTCTTGAATCCAATCTTAGAAAGTGGATTGTCACACCTGAAATTCCAGTATATTTAAATATAGGTGATAAAAGCGTTAGGATAGGATATGACAACTTAAAGGAAGTTTTAGTAGAGTACTTGGCAGATTACGGAATCAACGCTGATGGAGAAAAGTATGATGTTGTTGAAGTTAATCATGGAAATGTATCGATTGCATATGCTATAAGACACTTAAGATATTTTTCTGATTGGTGTTTAATAAATGTGAATCATTTAAGAAGAAAAACTAGAAAACCAAAATGGTCAATTGGTACATGCATTGAAGGAATTAGGGTGGAATTCAACACACCAGGATATAAGAATTCTTCTATATTGGCTATAGCCAATATAAAAAATAGTGAATATCAGACTAATGTTGCTAGGTCAGCTATTGAAATTGGTGCTAATAAGGAAATCTTACAGGAAATATACAGCTTTTATGCGGCCTATGTCCAGAAAGAAATTGAAAATTTAGAAGAACAAAATTATTCATTAGCATGGGCGGTATCTGAGGGGCAATATTTAATGAGGCCATTAGTCACAACTGACGCTCATATGGATAGAAGTGCTGAACCGCTTGATGAAGAGGCATTGATAAGTAGTTTGGCTAAATTAAGATGTTTAATTGTCGAAAATCAAGGAAGCAGGAAAGCTGTTTCTGCCATAGAAGTAAATAGCATGCATACGGTAAATATTATTGAAAGCAAAATGACAATGGCAGCAGAATCGTTGTTACAGGAAATTAGAACTGACGCAACATTGACACAACTAATAGGAGTTGTGTGTTCTCAAAGGAATTTTATGGAAGGTCTTGAAAATGTTATCTGCAATTATAATAGTTCAAACATATTGCATCGGTACGCGCTAAAGAACAAAGAAGTGGTAGAAATTAATGTAGATAGAGGACAAAGAAAGATACATTTGGTTTGTTCATCAAAACAAGATGTATGGTATGGGTTCAACTTGAGAGCAAACAGTAAATTATATATTCCAAAAGGTAAGTTTGAAATTAGTGGTTTGGTGAATGAAGTGGGTGTAAAAACAGTGAATGGCATATACATTTCGAGTGATTCGAAATTGTGTGATTATTTCAAACGAGTGATAGATAAGTTTCTTGCAACCAATGATGAGGAGAATAATGCATTGCTTGAGTTGTTCTTGTCTTATGTTTTTAATAATAATATATTAGAAAGCTTATATGAAACTGATGAAACCGCAAATAGTATAATCAAGAAAATGGTTGCAGAGAATCCATATCGTGTGAGTGATGAGACTATGAATAAAATTTGGGATAAAATTGATGCCACAGAATTTGCAGATATCATTTTAAGGAAGAATTATGCTTTATACTCTATCTATGACTGGTCTAGAGATGATATGTAAAAGAAGTAAATATTATTAAAGGGAGTCCAATTGAGGCTCCCTTGCTTAATTATAGTAAGTAATGTGGCATTTGATCTAAAAGTGCAAGAAAATACGGAAACAATGCAGGTATCGTCTACAGTGAAGAAAGAAAGCCTTCAGATAATTCGGGTAAAACTAAAATCCTTCCCAAATCCTAGTTTAAGGGGAATAACGCGAAAAAGCCAATAAACATGAATTTCATGAACATTGGCTTAATCCTTGTGATATCACGCTATAAGCGCGAGCATTTGACGTTACGTCTTTCTGTACTTAAATACTAGCACAGAATAGTTGTATTGTCAATTCTAGTATATTCAAAATTTTATAAAAAGATACAATCTGTTTTACAAAGTCCTATGAAGTAACTTCCGTGAGTTTCTTTCTAAGTTCCTCATTCTCGGCAAGCAAGTTTTTAATGGTAGCCTCCAAATCTTCTTTTTCGGTTTTTAAAGCATCTTTCTCGTTTGTAATTGTTTCAATTTCTTTATCTTTTTCGATTAATTGTTTCTTATGTAGTGGGACGGATTTAAGGATTAAAGTGTCAACGCAATTTAAGATGCGTGTGGAAGTAGTGCCAATAGTAGAAATGACACGATTTTTACTTATCCATCGCAAACCATCGGTTTGGATTCCGGTATTGCATGAGAAACCGTCAGCAGGAGTTGCATCCACTATTTCCGGATATCCCTTACCATATTTCTTGGAACTGCAAGGGACCACTAGAATAAAATTACGATTTTGATCTAACACAACGCATGGATGTGTAAAAGAAGGTTCATATTTAAAATTCGTAGCACCCAAATCGGCGAAGATAATGGTTCCTCGTGTATATCCGGTTGTATTTGCTGTTGCACGGTTAGAAAGCCATCTATCAGTATTATTTGTCCAATGAGCCATCTCATATGTTGTAAACTCTTTTAGCACATCATTTGTGTTTGTTAGTGAGTGTGCGAAGATTGGATAAAGAGCAGCATCATTCTTTCCGGCAGTTCGTTTTGAATCCAACTGCTTGGACAAGTTGTCAACTTGTGTTCTGTTAATTGATATCATAACAACAGTCCTTTCGTATATATTTTAAATAAATTCATCTATTGTGACATTAAATATTCTTAATATCTCATCTAACCAATTTTCATATTCCAGTTCATCTATTAATCCAGTAGCCAACTTCTTGTTAGCGCTATTCCAGTCCGGAATGAAGGTGGCAAGCTGGGCATTTTTTATATCCAGAGATAAATGTGCCATAAGTTGATTTTCACGCTGCGAATAGGTGGTATTTCCTTTTATCTGTAATCCTCTACGATCTAAATCGATCAAAATATAAATCAAGTCAGCAAAGGTCTTAACAGTTGGGTTCTTAGGAGTAGCAACCTTCAGTTCTAATAAATTTTCTAAAGTAATATCCAAGACATCACAGAATTTTATAATAATCTCTGCCGGGGGTTCGCTATATCCGTTTTCGTAATTGGAATAAGCGGAATTTGACACAGAGAGTTTTATTGCCATGTCGCGTTGGCTCATGCCAGCGTTGGCGCGAGCAGTTTTCATTTTCTTTCCTACTTCTAAATATTCACTTAATTGCATGATAACGCCCTCCTTTAAGGATAATCTACCACAGAATAATACAAAAATCAATGTAATACTTACAAGAAAACAAATAAAACATATTTACAAACATAAAATAATGTAATATACTAAAATTACAAGAAATCTTGTAACGGAAAGGATGGGATAACGAAAGCAGAGAGAGACTAACTATTAAAAGTCAAGTCTAAAAATCAAATTTTTTGAATGAATTGCAGAAATGCATTTCAGATATATACGAACATTGAAAACTGCATGACAATAAGAGCATCCTATTAGGTGCTCTGACAGGAGATATTTATTTTAGAAAAAGTTACGCAGATTTGATATATGCTTGTCCGGATTTTTCCATTGCGTAGATTGTTCTTACAAGTTTCTTTGTGGCATGAGATAAAGCAACATTATAATGCTTTCCCTCCCCACGTTTCTTGGCAAGATATAAACCAAAGGAATCATCCCAATGACAAACATATTTGGTTGCATTGTAAAGAGCGTATCGAAGATATCGTGAACCACGCTTTTCCATGTGGGCATAACAATTATCTAGTTGTCCTGATTGGTAAGTGGATGGTGACATACCTGCATAAGCAAGTATCTTGTCAGGAGAATCAAATCGACTGAAATCACCAATTTCAGCGATAATCATTGCGCCCATACGATAATTGATACCAGGGATGGTAAGAATCGGGGAATTAATTTCATCCATAATGATTTTAATCTCATTTTCTACTTCTGTAATCGCAGCATCTAATTCACGTATGAGTTTAATGGTGTGTTTTAATTCCAATGACTTTGCAGGCATATGTGAGCCGATAGAATTTCGTGCAGCCTCACGAAAGGTGAGAGCAGTCTCTTTACCATATCTGCCTTTGGAACTTTCAGAAAGCAGATTTGTCAGCCGGGTTAGATGTGCTGAAGCAACATCCAATGCACTGGGAAATTCAGCAAGTAAAGCATAAACAGAAGCCATATGGAGTGTTGGAACGAGTCTTTCGAGTTCTGGAAATAGAATACACACAAGTCTTGAAATGGAAGATTTCAAGGCGGCACGTTCCTTGACTTTATCAAAACGATAACGAGTTAATGACTTTAATTCTTCGTTGTGGTAAGATGTGTCTGAGTAGGACTTTAAGTTCACATCAGACATAATCATAGAAGCGATTGTATGGGCATCAACTTTATCCGTTTTCGTCTTTCTAAGGCTTAGACTTTTTCTGTAAAGATTTGTATGTAACGGGTTGATAACAAAGGTCGGGCAACCTTTATCAAGAAGAAATCCCAGAAGATTGTAACTATAGTGTCCAGTGGCTTCAAGCCCTACTTTTACTTTAGTTAAATCATCTGATACAGATTTGATTCTTTGGAATAAGGTTTCGAATCCTTCGTGATTATTGGAGATAGTAAAGGACTTAAAAAGAACTTCTCCATCCGAGTTTGTGATAAAGCAATCATGCTTATCTTTGGCAACATCAATTCCTACGTAAATCATAGCAATTCTCCTTTGAATAAATATTTGATACTGTTTAGAACCACTGGTACTCCTTGCGATTGTAACCTCGTTCTAAATAAACCGTCATGCGGTATCTAACTGATTAACAAATATACAAAGAGACTGTGGTTGTAGCCTCTCTTAAACCATCAAGTGGTAGGAGGAAGGAAACAATCCACAGTATCTCCAATAGTATAGCATACAGACCTTGGAGAGGGTCTATAAACACTACTACTATATAATACGAGGAAGTAGGGCACTCAAAACACAGTAAAAGAACTTAATTATGTTTAAGAATCAATCCCCTTAAGACACCTTAAGGGGATTTTTATGCCCTATTTTTGGTACATTTAAAGTTGTATAATCGACAAAAGAATCAGTGTATAAGGAAGGTAGATAACATGGGTTTTACAGCAGGGCAAGAAAAAGCATATTCTTATATGCAAAGCGGTTACAATATATTTTTAAGTGGAGAAGCAGGTACTGGAAAAAGTTTTGTATTACATCAATTTATAAATGAACAGCGAAGCGCAGGAAAGAATGTGCTGGTTTGCGCTCCTTCCGGTATTGCTGCAATTCATGTGTCCGGCGTCACCATCCATCGAGCGTTTCAGGCACCAACAGAACCCATCATAAGACCACCGGCAAAGATTCCACCAACAGTAGAAGCGGCAGACATTCTTGTTGTAGACGAAATCAGCATGTGTCGAATAGATTTGTTCGATTTTATCGCGCGAACGGTTCAAAAGGCGAATAATAAACGAAAGAAGTATGGAAAGTTGCCAATACAGGTGATAGTGGTAGGTGACTTTTGTCAATTGCCACCAGTTCTTTTGGAGAAAGACAAAGAAATATTGGACGAATACTATCACGAAGATATTGGAAATGCGTATGCCTTTCAGTCGAAGTACTGGGAAAAATTTCAGTTCAAAAACATTGTACTTTCAGATATAGTCAGGCAAAAAGATATGGCGTTTGTTCGAGCTCTTAATCAGGCGAGAATGGGAGATGACCAATGCGTAGCATATTTAAATAAGAATTCCACTAAATTTCCAATGAGTAACGGAATCTATATTTATTCTACAAATAGGAAAGTGAAAGAATTAAACGCGAGACAGTTGGATGCAATAAAAATGCCACTGTGGCGGTTTGAGTCGAGAGAAAGAGGAATCGTAAATGAAACTGACAGAATGACGGAACGCACATTAGAATTGAAAATCGGTGCAAGGGTGATGATGTTAACAAATGACATTTCGAACAAATGGCAAAACGGTTCTCTTGGGACAATTACAAATATAAGAAGCGAACAAATATCTGTTCATTTAGATAGTGGGACAGATGTCAATATAAAACCATATAGTTGGACCATTGAGAGATATGTTGTAGTAGAGCAGAAGGTTGGTAAAAACATAGTGAAGGTGTTAGAAAAAGAAGAGATTGGGGCATTCGAGCAGTTTCCAATCAAATTGGCATATGCGATCACTATGCATAAGTCACAAGGACAAACCTATGACCAGGCAAATATTTCTCCTGAAGCCTGGGCACCTGGGCAATTATATGTGGCACTTTCCAGGGTGAAGGAAATTAGTAAAATGTATCTGCTTTCTGAAATAGAAAAAAGACATCTGCTTACAGCAGCCGAGGTAAAGGCGTTTTATCAGAATATAGAGAGCGATTTCACTCAAATAGCTTTGGAATTCTAACTGGTTGGTGCGACAAAAATGTCGCATATTTTCCAATAGTATATAGAAAAACAAGGAAGAACATGTTACTATAGGAAAAAGGAGTGGACGCATATGTATACGAAACAACCGAAGAAAATGTTGATAATGAATATTCTGGATATTTTGCGGAAATACACCGATGAAGATCATAGACTCAGTCAGCGAGAAATCATGGAAATTTTGGAAAGCGAATATGACATGAAAGCAGAGCGCAAATCCGTCAAACGTAATCTGATGAATTTGATTGACTGGGGTTATAACATCGAATATAGTGAATCAGTGCGCGTTAACAAAAATGGCGAAGAGGAAATTCTATACACAGATTGGTATCTAGAGCGCGACTTTTCCGATGCGGAGTTACGTCTTTTGATTGATAGCTTGCTGTTTTCCAAACATATTCCGTACAGCCAGTGTAAAGAATTGATTGAAAAAATTGAAGGATTATCCAATCGCTATTTCAAATCGCGTGTAAAGCATATTCGGACGATGCCGATAAATGCGACAGATAATAAACAGTTGTTTTATACAATTGAGCAATTAGACAGGGCAATCTCAAAAGGCCGCCAAGTGTCTTTCTATTATAATGAATACAAAACGGATAAGAAGATGCATCCAAGAAAAAATGCAGAAGGGAAAGAAAGAGAATATGTTGTGAATCCGTATCAGATTGCAGCAACAAATGGCAGATACTATTTGATTTGCAACTATGATAAATATGACAATGTGGCAAATTATCGGTTGGATCGCATTACGAACATTAAAGTATTAGACACACCTGTGAAACCAGCAAAACAGGTAAAGGGGCTGGAAAATGGGCTGAATTTGCCAAAGCATATGGCGGAGCATATCTATATGTTTACAGGAGAAAGTGCACCAGTAGTATTTCGTGCGAAGAAGTATTTGGTAAGTGAGATTATTGATTGGTTTGGAAAAGACATTACTTTCTCAGACGAAACCGAAGATGAAGTGACCGTGAGAGTTACCGTGAATCTGGAGGCAATGAGGAAATGGGCAATGCAGTATGCGATGCATGTAAAGGTGCTAGGACCAGAGAGGTTGGTTGAATTGGTGAAAGAAGATGTGGCGGAGGCCGCGGAGATGTATAAGGAGGAAGAGTAGGATGGAGAAGAGAACTTTTCAAAAGTGCGAAGCTGAAGTAAAAGAAAAAAAAGATTTAAAAGGTTTGTTTGAATTGTGGAGAGAAGCGCATACGATAGAGGTTGAAGAAAGTATCGAACAAAAGTTAAATGGTCAGGATGTTACTAGAAAAAAATTCGAGGATGAAATATATAAAAAGCGTAAAAACACCTTTTCATCACATTTTGTTCAGTTTTTTGATTTTAACAAATGTGATAAGTGTGTAAATGATGAACAGAAATCAAATACAAAAACGAAGTGGGAAATTGCATTAGGAAATTCGTTTAATGCAGATGGAACATATGGTGATTACAATGTGAAGAATGGTGGGTATAAATATATATGCCTTTTAAAAGAAGCTAATGATTCAAGAAAAATCTGCGTAAAAAAAGATTATTTGTTTTATAACGAAACAGTAAACAGGTGGATTTTGGAAGAAACAAATAGACAAGAAGATTGCGTATGTCAAAAAAGATATAATGCGTATATGCTTGATAAGTTAAATCAAGCATTTGCTGTGTTTATGAAATCCGTTAACAAAGTTGAATGTGACGACTTTAAAAATGAAATGGCATTCATGAATGTAAATAAGAGGGGAGGCACTTCAACAACCGCAGGACGAGATGAAACAGCTGTTATCAATTATGCGGGAAAATACAGAGAGTTTATATTAAAAGAAATAGAGATTTTGAAAAAACACAGAGACAATGATGTAACGATATTTGTGTGCGGAGATGAGAATTATTTTAAAAGATTGATGCTTGCATTGTTTCCTGAAGACAAAGAAAAGATTAAGAATAATGAAAAAACTGTGTATTCAAAAGATAATATTAGATTTATCAAAATTTCGCACCCATCATATTGGAAAGTTACTCCTACCGAATTGGCGAAGGAGATGCAAGGAGAGTAAATGAATGAAAATCTACCTAATCGATAGAAACTTCCACAAATTCTCTTACCTTAAAGCATATTTTGGGCGAGAGGATGTTGTGTTGGTCAATGACAGTTTTGAAAATTTTATGAGTAAAAACTATGTTCAGTGCGTAGTCTCCCCGGCCAATTCATTTGGGCTTATGGATGGTGGCTATGATTTGGCGCTGACTAATTGGTATGGGGAGCAATTGCAAGAAAGAGTGCAACAATATATCATAGAGCATTTCTATGGGGAACAACCAGTAGGAACTAGCTTTATTATTGAAACAAATAAAGATAATCAATATCTCATACATACCCCTACTATGCAGACACCACGACCAATAGAAGATCCGAGAGTGATTTATCAATGTATGCGTAGCACTTTAATAGAAGCAAGGCAAAACAACATTGAAAGTATCCTAATTCCAATGTTTGGTGGAGAGTGCGGTCAAGTAAAATTACAGATTGTTGCGAAAATGATGTGGAAGGCATATATGCAGTTAAAAGAAACTCCGCAAAAACTTGACTGGCAATATGCTGAAGACATGGAACTGGTGCCGGAAAAAGATTTCAGAAGAGAGATGAGTTGGGAGAGACTATTACATGAGCTTAATGAAAATTCGAAATGAAGACTTAATATTCGAAAACAAATGCTTTGAGGACCGAATCAATACAGAACTCCAGTTACTAGATTATGACTGGATGACTTACAACCTTAAGACGGTGTTTCCTACTAAAAATCAAGGAAAACTAAAAGTTCTCTTTTGGTATTGCGGTATTAGAGATTCTTTTATGGAAGTAGAACAAGAAGTGAATGGAAAGATAGCGAAGATAGAATATGAGTATGGAACAGATATCTTTGAAAAACATATCATAAAGTTTATGTCTCAACATTTGTCACAATGGCGAAATGAGAGCGTGTTTAATGGTGGAGATTTGGTGATAGATTTCTTTAATGCTGTAATTGAATATGGACGAGAAGTAGAGCCGAGGGAGTAAATTCCTTCGGTTCTTGCATTTTTGTTATTACAAAAGAGATGGGACAATTTCAGTACATTAGAGGTGATAGTATTTATTTACAAAAAATGAAAAGGACGTGATGATATGCAAGAATATTTAATTCAAAAGATACTAGAGTTTATGCAGAAGGGGGAACTAGAATGTTTACATTAAAATATACAAGTTCCTTACCAGAATTACAAAAATATTTAGATGACCAATTTGAGCAATATGTGCAAAGTAAATCCCTTGATGAAGAGCAAGCTTTTATGGTCAAACTGCATTTTGAGGAAGAAAGAAGACTGTTGTTGAGACAGGTATATGGGTCGCCAGAGGCGTTAAAAGAAATGTGCTTTATGGCGTTTTTAGGACATCTGGCAAAGGAGAAAAAACTCGTGGTGAGTAATATGGTGACACAATGCCCATTTCTCTTGCACTTACTTGGTGTAGTATCGTTTGATGTATTTGAAG
>JAZSDK010000038.1:0-2991 GCA_045531155.1 Faecalimonas sp.
ATTGAAAGTGCCGGAAGGAACAGTTATCAAAGAAGCAGAGACGGGGAAAGTCATTGCAGATATGTCAGGTGATAATAACAGACAAGTCATCTTAAAAGGTGGACGAGGTGGCCTTGGAAATCAACATTTTGCAACTGCAACTATGCAGATTCCAAAGTATGCACAGCCTGGACAACCAGCACAAGAATTGGAAGTATTATTAGAATTAAAAGTGATTGCAGATGTGGGGCTGGTTGGGTTCCCAAATGTTGGAAAATCCACTTTGCTTTCTCGTGTAACTAATGCCAATCCAAAGATTGCGAATTACCATTTTACAACCTTGAATCCGAATCTAGGAGTAGTTGATTTGGAAGGCAGTGAAGGATTTGTCATTGCAGATATACCGGGATTGATTGAAGGAGCCTCTCAAGGTATTGGTCTTGGTCATGAATTTTTACGCCACATCGAACGTACAAAGATGATGATTCACGTGGTGGATGCGGCATCATCAGAAGGTCGAGATCCAATCGAAGACATTTATGCAATCAACGCAGAGTTAAAAGCGTACAATGAAGAAATTGCAACACGTCCACAAGTGATTGCAGCAAACAAGACGGATTTGATTTATGCAGGTGATGAAGACCCAGTGGAAAAGATTCGAGCAGAATTTGAACCACAAGGAATTAAAGTGTTTGCTATTTCGGGTGTGTCGGGTGAAGGTATTAAAGAGCTGTTATACTATGTAAATGAACAGCTTAAGACACTTGACCAGGCACCAGTAGTATTTGAACAGGAATACTTCCCTGAAAACGAATTGATTCATGTCGACCTGCCGTACACAGTGGAAGTTGATGAAGACGGTATGTATGTGGTAGAAGGTCCGAAGATTGAAAAGATGCTTGGATATACGAATCTGGATTCAGAAAAAGGATTTGCATTCTTCCAGACTTTCTTAAAAGAGACTGGAATTCTGGATGAATTAGAGGCAGCCGGAATTCAGGAAGGCGATACCGTTCGCATGTATGGATTACAATTTGATTATTACAAATAATAACTACAGATAGAGAAGGAGAGAGAAAAGTGAACTCAAAGCAAAGAGCATATCTAAGAAGCCTTGCCATGACAATGGACCCGATTTTCCAGATTGGAAAATCCAGTCTGACACCGGAATTTACAGGTGCAATTAATGAAGCGTTAGAGGCAAGAGAGCTGATTAAAATCAGTGTGTTACAAAATTGTATGGATGACCCGAAGGAGCTGGCGCAGGTTTTAGCAGAACGTACACGCTCGGAAGTTGTACAAGTTGTGGGTAAGAAGATCACGCTGTATAAAGAAGGAAAAGACGAGAAAAAGAAAATTGTTTTGCCGGAGAAAAAATAATGAAAATTGGAATTATGGGTGGAACCTTTGACCCAATTCATAATGGCCATGTAATGCTTGGCGAATATGCAAGAGATTTATTCTCGTTGGATGAAATCTGGTTCATGCCAAATGGAAATCCGCCGCACAAGATGAATGAGAAAATTGAGTCGCAAACGAAACATCGTGTGGAAATGGTTCGCAGGGCAATCGCAGATAAAGATGGGTTTGTGCTACAGCTTTATGAAGTGGAACGTAAGGAGATTAATTATTCTTATCTGACAATGGAGCATTTCAAAAAAACGTATCCTGAGTGTGAGTTTTACTTCATTATTGGTGCAGATTCCTTATTTGCCTTGGAAAGCTGGAGGCATCCGGAAAAGCTTGTGAAAACCTGTGTCATTCTTGCAGCGTATCGAGATGATAAAGACACGGATGAAATGGTGACACAAATATCATATCTGAATAAAAAATATGGCGCAGATATCCGCTTGTTAAAAACTCCAAATGTTGACATATCATCCACGGAAATACGCCATAGATTAAAAGACGGCTTATCCGTTCGGGATATGATTCCTGAATCAGTCTATGAATATATCAAAGAGCATCACCTGTTTGTGGATGACTTGGAGGAGATGAAAGAAAAGGTTCGAAAAAGTCAGAAGGAGTCGCGTTTTGCACATACACTTGGTGTTGTGGAGACCGCAATTCAATTAGCGGAGCAATACCATGTAGATGAAAGAAAGGCAGAGATTGCTGCGTTATTGCATGATTGTGCGAAAGGGTTTGGCGGACAGGAGCAATTACGTCTTTGCAAAAAACATGGTTTAACCATAACAGAAGCAGAAGAGCGCAACCCGTTTTTATTGCATGCAAAATTAGGGGCATATCTTGCCAAAGCAGATTATGGCATTGATGATGAAGAAATCTTAGATGCAATTCGATGGCATACAACAGGACGTCCTGAAATGACCCAATTAGATAAGATTATCTATATAGCTGATTATATCGAGCCAAATCGCAATCAAGCGCCGAATTTGGACGAAATAAGGCATTTGGCAATGATAGACCTAGACGAATGCCTATATACCATTTTAAAGGCTACATTGGCTTATTTGAAGACCAAGAATGATGTCATTGACTCGATGACAGAACAGACATATTTGTACTATACAAAATTATTGAATAAATGAAAGGGGATTACTATGGAACAATCAAGAAAAATGGCGAAATTAGCTTATGAAGCTTTAGATGAAAAATTAGGTGAGGATATTAAAGTAATCGATATATCAGAAATCTCTGTACTTGCTGATTATTTCATCATTGCAAATGGTTCTAATGAAAGCCAGGTGCGTGCTTTAGTTGAAAATGTGGAAGAGAAGCTTTTGAAAGAAGGATTTGAACCAAAGCAGCGTGAAGGCTATGGACTTGGAAACTGGGTGTTATTAGATTTCGGAAATATCATTGTTCATGTATTTGATAAAGAAAACCGTCTATTCTACGATTTAGAAAGAATCTGGAGAGATGGGAAATATATGGATGTGGAAGAGTTATAAATTAAAATTAATGCTCCAATGGAAATCTATAAATATAATTTAAAAAAAACCGGTTAAAAGTTTTAAAACTAAGAATAAAAAAATGTTGCATATTATA
>JAZSDK010000163.1:0-39025 GCA_045531155.1 Faecalimonas sp.
TGGTGCATACATATCAAACACCTCCCCTAACTGCCGTTTCGTCTGATTATATAGCTTCATCATTACTGCTGTCCCAATTGATTGCAATCTCGTGTAATATGCAATCAAATGACTCTGAACAAATTTTTTCCTCTCTTGTACCCCTTGTACGTAAAGCGCATTGTCTGACCAAATGGCAAACTCATCCAATGACTTAGAACTAAAGAAGATTCCTTCCCCCGAGTGATTCTGGGAAGCGGTTGTCAATTTCCCTTTATATAATTCCGTCAAGGCATCTTCATATGTTGCTTTCCTTCCTAACTCTGTAGTCAGGTAATTCTGCACATTTCTGAAAATACCAATTCCATCATCTGTAATTGTAATCTCTGTATACAACACATCTTTCACAACTCGGCAGTAAATATTCTCGCAAGCGGAATGCTCAATAGCATTATTCATCATCTCCATAAATGCATATCGCCAGATCCGTTTCGCTTCCTCAGAAACATCTTGTAGCAATGGGGATATATCCTCATAATAAACGTCATCTTCATTCACTTTATCTTTTGCAGAATATTGAAAAGAATATTCTGTCTTTTGCAAACGATAACCACTCTTTAACTCAGAATCTACTAATAAAATATCTTTCTCTAAGCACTCATGTATATAACGTTTTACCGTTGTAACAGAAATTTGAAAATTGCAAATTGTTTTTTGAATAAATTCTTCATCATCGACTCGGATTTTTTCTAGCATATAACGCTTGATGCTTTCCCGCTTTTCTTCTTGAAATGACATAAACGCTCCTCTTGAAACTATAATTTGTAAATCTTCAACTTTAAAATGTCTTTTTAAAACCATATCACAAATTATATTTACTTTCAATTCGTTTTTTCTAATAAATTCCAGTGGTATATTATTAACACGAATAACCGGATAGGGTAAATGATGAAAAAACGGGGCTCATTTCGAGCCCCGCTTCATGTTACTATTCTGTATTATTTGGCTTCACGTCTCTTTTTCAATGTTACTGCAATAACTCCTGCTGCAATTGCCATCATCATGACTGGGAATACTCCCGCAAAATCACCTGTTGGAATTACGCTTTGTGGTTCTTCGTAACTATTGTTAAATGCCGGATTCGCTCCATGATAATCTACTTCTGCCTTCATAACTCCTGCAAGATCATCTGTCACTGTAACTGTTACTTTATAAACCTTATCGTCATAAGTAACATGTTCCGCGTTTCCTTTTTCTTCTGAAATTGTGTACTCATAAGTTCCTGCCTTATCATACTTAATTTCTTCGAATACGATTAAGCCATTTGCATCGTTTGTTGCTTTCGCTACAACTTCGCCTGAAGCATTCTTTAATAAGAATGTGAATTCGCCAGCTTTCAGTTCGCGTCCTGTCAATGCTTTTGCTGCACTGATTTGGATCCCTACAGCCTGAGCCTTGTATACATTTTCAAATACAACGTCCGCTGCTTTACCATCTTTTAGATATGTAACATCTGCCTCAAGATGTCCGCCTGCATCTGTTACTTCTACTTTAACAGTGTATACTGTCTCGTCATAAGTCACACCGCCAAGCTCGGTATTTTTTTCTACGATTGTGTAGTAATAGGTTCCTGCCTTTGTAAATGTTACAGGTTCTAACTTAAAGCTACCGTTGGCATCATTCTTATCCTCAGCTACTACCTGATTATCCTTGTCAATCAATTGGAAAGTAAATTCGCCGGCCTTCATTTCACGACCACTTAGGTTCTTCTTTCCGCCAAGAGCTGTATCCCCCTCCAATGTAACAGAATCCGGTGTATAACCATTGGTAAATACGATTGCTGCAGTATCATCCTGTTTTTCAAGTCCGGTTACATCAGCTACTAATACGCCTGCTTCATCCGTTACTTTTACAGTGATTGTATACTTAGTATCGTCATAAGTATATCCCTTTTCGCCGGCATTTACTTCTGTAATCTGGTAAGTATATTCACCAACTGCCTTGTATGTGATTTTGCCAAATTGGAAGTTTCCGGAACCATCATTGGTTGCCATTTCCTTGCCACTTTCCGGCATTGGTGCACTTGCTGCATTGTCACCAATTGCCTCAAGCTTAAATTGGAATTTATCTGCTGCCAATTGGATATGTTCACTGTCTAATACTTTCTTTCCAAATGGTATAACAGATGCTTCCGTAGGGTTGTAGCTGTTGTTAAATTCAATCTTCTCTGCCGATGCATTTTCTGTTGCATATGTCACAGTTGCTTTTAACTTCGCATTTGTTGTGTCATCAACTACCTCAACAGTCACGATATACTCCGTATCATCATAACCAATTCCGCCAACCTTACCTGAAATTTCGCGAACGGTATATTTATATGTTCCCGCTTGTTTGTAAACAACGTCCTCTGCAAATCGGATGCTTCCATCTGCCGCATTTTTTACTTCCTTCTTAACAATTGGGTCATTACCAGGATTATTTGCATAAGGTGCGATTTCAAATGTGAACTCTTCGCCTACCATTGTGTAGTTATTTCCTGCTGTAGGAGATACCAACTTCTTACCGTCGATAGTCACTTCATCTGTTTCAGTCGTTGTGTATTGGTTGGTATAAACAAATCCGTTTGCATCTGCTTTGCTATATTCAATACCGGTAACTTTTAACTCACCTGTATTGTTATCTTCTACTGTAACAGTTGCTGTCACTTTGTCCGTTGCATCTGTAACACCTGTCACGTTTGATGCTTTCTCTGTAATTTCATACACATAGATGCCTGCTTTTGTGAAAGTAATCGATGCAAATGTAATCTTACCGTCTGTATCATTTTTAACAACCGTCTCGCCTTGCCATGGAGCATTACCTTTTGCTTCTATTTCAAACTCAAAGATATCTGTAGCTACAAGGTCACGACCATTGATCTTCTTTTTACCTTCTAATGTTGCCGTAGTAGATTTTGCCTCATACATATTGGTAAATGTCAATGCGTCAACACTTGATGTAAGAGTAACTGCCAATGTACCGTCACTTTTATCCACTGTATTTACGATAACAGTCTTTGTTTTACCGTCATAGAGAACACCTGGAATTCTTTGTTCCTCACTACCTGGATCTTCTGTTACAACAAACTGGTAGGTGCCTTCTTTTGTGAATGTAATATCACCGAAGTAAGCATTTGCTTTGTTATTTTTATCCACCTTAAGAATTAATTCTGTCGGCAACTGAATCTCTTGATTTCGAACCGCATCAACTGTTTGTTGGTGTTCCGGATCTACAGCTAATTTAAATGTAAAGACATCTCCGTCTAACCATGCATTATTTGCACGTCCCGTGAAGTTTTTTGTTACCTTTAAGTTGGTTTCGCCTTTTAATACCCCACTTGTATGATAAGTATTCACAAAGGTAAATTCTGTTTCCTGTCCTACAGGGTCTTTCTTTTCATAAGTAGGAGTCTTAATATCATACTGTCCGCTGGTTTCATCATACTCAACTTCAACTGTTGCAATTACATATCCCTTATCTGTAGTGATTCCCTTCACGCCATCAGCGCCACGACTTTCACGAATGATATAACGGTATGTACCTGCTGCATAACCAGCTTCTTTTGTTTTGTCTGTACCAAATACAATCGGACCAAATGCAATATTTTCACCCTTGCTTTCCACTATGGTCATGCTTGGAAGAGGTGTATTACTCGGAGAATTGTCAGCCACTTCTATTGTAAATACAAATTCATCATTCTCTGTAATATCACGACCAACAATCTCTTTCTTACCATTTAAGCTAATCTCTTTTTCATCCGGTACATAAATATTTGTAAATGTCAAGGAACCTGTATAAGCTGGTTTCGGATTGTCTTGTGATAGTGGATTTCCTACAACCAACTGTCCAATTCCGTCATCATATACCGTAACTGTTACAATTGCTCGATGAGTGTCATACTCAATATTTTCATTTGCATCATCTGGTTTGATTTCTGTAATTTCAAATGCATAAGTACCTGTCTTGCGAAATGTAATGGCATCAAATGCTTTAACATATTTGTCATTTGCATCTTTGTCATTCTTGGTAATCGTAATCTCTGATGTTGGAATTACGATATCTCCAGAAGCAACAGCACTTTCTGTATGTGCTCCATCCGCCTTCAATGCGAACTTGAACTCATCGCCATTCCAATCACGACCTTCAAACACTTTTTCCACTTCTAAGTAAGTAGATGCAAGGCTGCCAGCCTCTGCTTTATAAGTATTTGTAAAGGTCAACTCGTTTTGGTCAATTCTTGTTGCTACAAGATAACCGCTGCCACTATCTGTTACTTGTACACGAACAATCTTTGTGGCATTCGTATAAGTAATTCCATTTAGTGTGCGATTTGCATCAGCGCCACTTGGAATGACTTCCGATACGATAAATTCGAATGTACCTTCTTGATGGAATGTAATAGCATCAAAGTGTGCATGATGAACATTTTCCTTGGTAACAGTAACAGTTGATTCACTTGCATTTTCAGCAATTTCAATCTTATTACTTCCCATAGCAGCTACTGTCGCAGAGTGATTCATGTTTGCCACTAATTTAAATGTGAATGCGTCCGCATCTAACCAGTTATCCAGATTATCCGGATTGTCATCCACACGTCCGGTAAAGTCCTTGTGAATTACAAGATTTGTATGACCAGACAACGTTGTGCTCTCTTTTTCATATCTGTTTTCAAATACAATCGGTGCCTCTTGCAATGTTGCACTTGTATCTAACATGTCATAAGTGGCTGTGATACGTCCGTTTCCTTCATCTGTAGCAGTAATCTTTATTTGACGAGGTGCGGCATAGGTAACACCAGCAATATCTGCATCTCGTTTCTCTGCAATTACCAAGGTATAGGTTCCCGCTTTGTATATCTCAATATCATCCCATTCTATCTGTCTGTTAGGTGTTGTTTTATCTATGGTAACCTCTGAACTTGGAATTACAATATCCCCTGCTGTTACCGCTGCCTCAGTAGCTGTGTCCGCTGCCGAAACCGTGAATGTAAACTTGTCAGAATCTAGCCAGTTTTCCAAATTTGTAGAATCATTATCCTTACGTCCGGTAAAGTCCTTCCGTAAGAGCAAGCTCACAACACCTTCTGATTTGTATGTGTTTACAAATGTGTTTCCGGTTACATTTGCAATACGAACAGTCAGGGTACCTCTTTGGTCATCCTCTACTACTATAGTAGCTGTTGTTGGCTTCGCTGTATAATATACACCGTCTTTTACTTTTGCCTCCATTACTGCGTCGTACTCAGCATCTGTTGGAATAATCTCCTCTATCTGTACAACATAGGTTCCTGCCTGTGTAAACTTCATTGGACCAAAAGCAAAGGTTCCACCTGCGTCGGTCTTTACGATATCGTTTTGTTGGTCTGCTTCTGTGTCGTTATCCTTCATGAGAACAATACCGCCTGGTGTTGTTGCAGAAATAACTGTACGTTTGAAGGTGAACTCACCTTCCTTAATACCGCTTGGTCTGTTTCCTTCTAACACCTTTGTCATCAATGTTCCCAGACGTATAGCTGGTACCGGGGTATATAAGTTGTTAAATACAACCTCCTCATTTGCTGTCATTGGTGTCCAAGTCGGTTGATTCGATTCGCGATAATTGATGCTACGATATAAGATCATTCCGTCATTTGCATCCTCTTTGCTATCACCAACAAAAAGGTTTCCATCGCCATCGTCAGTTACCTGAACTACCAATTTATAAACCGTCTCGTCGTTATCCATACCGAGAATCGGATTCTCTGGAATATATTCTCCGATAATATACGTGTAAGTACCTGCTTCTGTATATGTTACATCCTTAAGGAATGTAATTGCTCCTGTGTAAGTACCGTCTTTATCGTCATCTTTGCCCGTCTGGTTCGTTACATAATGCCATGTAGCGTTTGCCTTTGCCTTTCCTGTAGTCGCATCAATGTCCGTTGTGTAACCAAATCGGAATTCCTGTGCTTCCAAGGTCTGTCCGGTAAGATTTTTTAAGCCATCTAACGATACAGCTGCACCTGTAAATGTAGCTTTATATGTATTTACGAATGCTGCTCTGTCTGTAATTGCTGCTGCACCTGCATTTGTTGCTGTGCTGTTGTCGTATGTAATGCTGCTAACCTGTAATTGACCATTATTATCTTCGATTACAACTACAACATTTGCAACATGCTCATCATAAGTTACGCCACTTTCTCGTTTCTCTACTGCTTCAGAGATTGCGAAACGATAAGTTCCTGGCATTTTAAATGTCCATTTACCAAAATCAAAGCTTTCTGCCACATTATTCTTACCGCCATTAACGGTTGTAGATTCCCATCCTTCTCCTTCTTTCGGAGCTGCATTGTTTTCTGTAAATGTATCACTTTCTTTGATATTGAAAGTGAATTCTTCGCTATCTTTCATGTCCCTGCCAATGAGTGTTTTCTGGCCCTGCAATGTAGCCTCTGCTGCAGCAGGTTCATATACATTCACAAATGTAGGTCTTCTGTCCTGAGGATCTCCCTCAAGTGTTTCATAAGAAGCACGTACAACTAACACATGGTCTTCAATAGAAAGCGTTACATCAATGTATTGTGCTTCACTGGTATAGTTCATTCCAGGGATATTACCCTTAATTTCTTCTACCTTGTATTGATAAGTGATTGCACTATAATCTTCTCCCAAATCCTCTTGTGTAAATACGATTGGGCTAAAGGTAATATTAATACCCTCATTCGTCGTAACAACTTCCGTTACTTTTTGTCCGCCTACAAGCGGCATTGGAACTTTTGCTATTGCCTCTGTACTGGTATCAACAGTGTTACCTGTCTTGATACCGTGTGGTGTCAGTTTAAACTCAAACATGCCGGATACAAGTGGTCTTTGACCGGATTTATCTGTATAATCCTTAACAGCAACCGGAACCTTCGTTACCGAATCAGTTGAATAACGGTTTACGAACAAGATTTCATCCTGCGCATCATCATTTACAACCAGTTCACCATCAACGTATGTAAATAACTGAGTTCCGTCATTGTCATATAACTTTTGAATATCTGTCTTAGTTACTACTAAAGAACCTGCATGATTATCTTCCACCGTTACAACCAGTCGATATAGTGCTCTCGAATATGAGATACCCGGAATTTCCGTATTTGCTACCGGTTCTTTTTCCGCTATGGTATAACGATATACTCCTGGCTCTGTAAAGGTAAATTGACCAAAGCTGAAGCTTTGTTCCTTTGTTGTTCCCTCTACATCCTGACCTGTAACTGTTTTAGCAAGCTGTTCACTTACCCCACCTGGAAGTGGTGCGTTGTTAAATGGTGTCAACAGGAATGTAAATGTATCATCTGCATGCCATGAACGTCCATCTAACTGCTTTGTTCCTCTAAGGCCACCATTTGCCGGCCATGTAACATCTTCTACTCGATAATGGTTAGTGAAATCTGCCTTTGCAATTTCGCCTACTGCAATTGTTCCGCTTGCCTGTGCAGGAGTAACCTCATATCCTGCTACCGGAGTTTCTGTTACAACATATTCTGTATCGTATACAAGTCCGATAATTCGTGCTGTCTCGCCACCCTTTAGATAGAGTTTTCCGCCACTTGCAATGGTTCCGCCCTTTCCTTCAAGGACTTCCCTTGTTGCAGTATCAAGTACTTCATAGGTATAAGTATTCGTATCATTCTCAAATGTTACGGTAAATTCAAATCCTTTTTCCGGTATTGGTGCAGATAATCCTGCATCAGCCGTTACATTCTTAGAAATTTCCATAACACCGCTTCCTTGTTTTGTAAGAAGACCGTTATTTCCAAGCCATACTGTCATATGTCCTGTGGTACTTCCCTGCACACTATGGTCTCTATCATACTGTGGTGCGTAGAAAAGTTCTGCAGTATTAGTGCTATTGGCTGTCTTTGGAGATACCAACGCAACAATTCGGTTCAGACGAGGAGTTCCGCCACGTCTATGCCATACACCGTCAATTTCAACAACTCCTGAGTTCTTTAACTGCGCACCAGTTCTCACCAACGAGGTGGTCACTTCGTCTTTTAGATAATAATATGTATCTTCGTAATAGTAAGTAGCATTATCATCTAACAATGTACTTGCACTTGCAGGTATTGTACACTCTGGGTCCGTATAAATCGGTGTGTTTTCCTGCAAGAAATAGAATGGGTTTGTAGCTGCCGGAACAAAAGTTACCTTTGCATTTCCTGCAGTATAAGTTTTGCCATCAAGCAGGGTGTCTGTGTTCTTTCCATCATAATAGTTACTGTAGAAATTAACACTTCCATCCACATGGTTTGTATGTTTTGCTAAGTAATCTGCAGAAACTTTTTCTGTGTTAATAACCTCTACATTACCTTCAGCAGTACGAACCGTTTTAACAACCTCATCCTGAAGACCTACACCATATACTACACGTACCGGATAGGTTCCGTTGTTTGTATGGTCTGCCACGTATTCATATTCTTGCCCGTTAGCGTCTATTGCCGTCTTTAACGTAACTGTATTGATACGAACCGGAATAGTTGATGCAGGAATGTAAACATATAAAGTCTGTTTTTTCAAACCATTTTCCGTTTTTTCCTGAATCATTACGATGATATCGGCTGCATCGGAGCCTGCGTATACACCACTGTCAATCTTCGTATCTGTGTTAGATGGATTACGTAAATGCGCATCTGCGATGTAAACCTTTGTATTTTCAGGCACTGTAATACCCGTTGGATATTTTTCATGACCCGGTTGAATGTTCTTTAATGAAAATTGGTGTCCACCGTAGATAATCTGCTTCAAGCCGTTTTCTTTAATTTCCATGTACTCGCCGATAGGGTCTTCGTAGATAATCCATCCCGTAGAATCCAATGGTTTTCCGGTTTGAAGTGCAGTTGGCACCTGCGCTGTATTAAGCGCAATGTTTGTTACAATCTGCTTAAATACTTCGTTAATTGAAGTAGCATCATTTGCATCATAGTAAGAATTCACTAAAGCCTGAAGTGCATTTCCTTCTTTTTGCACCAATTTATCGTTTTCAAGCACTTGGTATTTATATGTACCAAGAATGTCGTTCTGCGACGGATGGGTAAATGTATATGTTTCGTTATTATCCGTATCAACTGTCGGGTCGTTTCCTTTTGCGTATTCCGCCCATGCCTGACTGATGCTCTCTGCCATACTTAAATCATTACTAAGATCCAAAGAAACATTTATGCTATAATCCACAGTTGAATTGTTCGCTTTTGTTACTGTAATATCGGTCTCTGTATCCAATTCAATTGGAACTGTGACTGTATATGTTCTATTGGCTCCTGCCGTTACAGGATATGTTGTTCCATTCACGGTAACGCTACTAATGTTTTGTGCCATATTGCTTCTTCGAATAGAAAAGCGCGCCTGTGCATTACCGTCTTCATCTATCACAATACGTGTACAAGAAAATGATGAAATTCCTGTATTGTTTTGTGATGCGTCGTAATCAAAATCAATTCCTGATTGATATGTACCTGCCGGAATGGTTCCGGATGTATCTAAATCTTCCCAATACTGTCCCGGATTTAGCGTCATATACGCCAATTGTTGATCATTATTACCGAGTCCAGTAATACCCATACCTATTGTATAGAATGTGGTTCCGTTCGTAAGGCCGTAATTTCTATTAATGGCATCTTTCATATATGCGCCTGTCATTAACGTCTTCATACCATTTCCATAGTATGAACCAGAACCTGGACCGTCACTGTAATTATTTGCCGGGTTCCACCATTCTGTACTGCTTGAAGAATAGGTCGGCGCTCCATCGGATAACAGAACAACAGATGGATATCTTTGTAAGGTCTGCCCATTCACTTCCACTGTTGTACTTTCCTCTGTTGCCAACATATCCATACCCATATGGATACCTTTCTGAATATTTGTACCACCGGTCACTGTTCTATCGTCATTTAATTGTGTTCCCGTAATAGCATCTCCATTTGCATCATAACCTGTTACCGGACGCACATGCATATGTAAAGCTGTTCCCGACAAAGAGAAGTAATCAGTAATTGTTGTCGATTGTCCCCAACCTTGAGATACCGTTCTGCTTCCCTTTTCATAATGTCCAAGCGGAAGAATCTCTGATGCCTGACTGCTGAACAAAACAACACCAACACGTGTATGTTTATTCATTTCCATCAAACTGTCAATGGCACTATTTAACGCCTTCACGGTCTCAGCAATACGTGTTGAAGAAGAACCGTCTGTAGCCTGCATACTATCGTCCATAGAACCTGAGATATCCACTACAAAAACAACGTCAACCGGTGCCTGTGTCTGACCGCTAACTGCCTGTGCAGTTGCAAGTGCCGAATATGCTACGAGAAAATCTTCATCCTCATTTAATTCCACTTTTGCAATCGGATGTTCCTCGCCCTCCGGTGCATACAATTCAAAGCTTGTATCTTCGGAATAAACAGATTTGTCTGTCCAAACACGTCCCGCATACTGAGTAGAAACGTCTTCGCCTAATGACTGCATCCATGAATCAGCTGTTACAACATCAGCGGATTTGGCTTGTAATTCTAATGCATTCGATGGCCAAAGCCCAATCACCATTGCAACTACCAAAACCATCGCAACCACTGCTGCGCTGACTTTTCGCCAGTCCATTTTCCCTCTTCTCTGTGTTATTCTTCTTCCTGTCTTCATATTGCTAGGTCCTCCCTTCTCTGACATCTTGCCAACGCCAGATTCACTGTTTTTTCATCAATTGGCTTGACTGCGAAATAATTCACACCAAGCCGATACGATTGTGCGACAAAATTTTTATCATTCGAAAACCAGACTATTGGAATGTCGGGCTGCACATTTTGTACCGCGATGACTCCCTCCATGCCGGCTGCATTATCTGCCATGACAAACACCATATCATACGGATGTTTCCTAAGCATTGTCAGATAAGTGTCATAATCATCGGCGTGCGAATAAGTCACGAGCCGAAATGCCATACTGGCCTGCGATTTCATATGTTGGACGAGAAGTTCTTTCTCTCGCGCATTTCCATATATCAAAACATTCATATTCACACCTCCACATTTTTCTGATTCTATTATTACAAGATTCCTTTTTTCTTTTCAATAGTTATGACTCGAACGGTTATTTTGTAACTCAAACGGTTAAAAACTTGCCATTATTTTCTTGCAGGAGTATAATGATATGCATGGAGATGATGAAAAATGAGAATCGCATTAGTCGATGACACAGCGGAAGAACTGTTGATTCTTTCGGATATTATACATAATGAGCTACCACATGCAACGCTTTTTACCTTTCCAAGTGGTGAGGACTTTTTAAATGCCTGGAATGATAATTCTTATGATTTGATATTGCTTGATATCTATATGCCGGGAATGCTGGGTGTAGACGTGGCAAGGAGGATTCGGGAAACGGATGAAGATATACGACTCGTCTTCTGTACCACCAGCAATGAATTTGCAAGCGAAAGCTATGAGGTCGGGGCGAACTATTATTTGCAGAAACCCGTTTCTACCACCAGTTTTCAGCGAATGCTCAAGATGATCCGTCTGGAGGATTACGAAGAGAACCGTTTTATTACCCTTCCTGATGGACAAAAGATTGTTCTAAGAAATATTACTTACACAGAGTATTACAACCATTCTATTATTATACATTCTAAAAAACGGGCCGATTTGCAGACGCGTATGTCACAGACAGAATGGGAGGCTCTTCTTGCAGAACACAACTTCTTATGCAGTTGTTCCAAAGGGATTGTGGTGAATTTCTATGAAGTTGACCGAGTGGAAAACGGAATGTTCCTATTACATAATGGAGAGTCTGTTCCTATCAGCAGACGAAAAGCAAAAGAAATGGCAGAAAGTTTTGCACATTTTCGCTTTGAACAGATGCGGAAAGGGGGCAACTGATGTTTTCATTAGCAAGAACTCTTGAAATTTTATTATTTGCTCTTTGTAACTTTGCTCCCTATGTAGGGCTTACATATTTTATCTTCCAGAAACATTTTCGATATTCAAAGGCTATAACGGCGATTGGATGCATACTCTTGTTTTTAGTACAGTTTGTGACAAGATACTGGTCCGCATTACATGACATTAACACCAGCATAAGCATGAGTATCTTAAGACTTTCCCTTATTATGCTTGGATATGCGATTTTGTTTGACCAGCGATTCGGGAAAATTCTATACATAGAACTGATTTTTGCAAACATAGGAAACTTTATACTGATTGCAGCTGTGTGTCTTGAAAGAAATTTGTTTGCCGGCATTACGCATAATATCTATTGTTGGCATACATCCATCATTATGATGTTACTGCACCTCTTAATCACAGTACCTTGGGGATTCCAAGTAAAAAAACACTTTATCCCGGTACTAGACAACAAAAGGGTAGGAAAACAATGGAACTACTATTGGTTGGTACCCGCCGTATTCTACATTATTTGGCAATATCAGATAAACAGCGGAACAAAAACCGGATTGGAAAACATTCAAAATCCATATAATGTAATCTTTCTTTTCATTATTAATTTCGGTGCCTTACTTATTTATTACATTATGCTGATGTTAGACGGACAATTAGCACGAAATCTGGAGTTGGAAGAACAACAGCACTATCAGGACTTGGAACGCGTTGCGTTTCAAACCCTTCAGGAACGTATGGAAGAAACCAGACGCATGCGCCATGATTTGAGACACCATATTCATACGGTCAACTACTATCTCGAAGAAAAAGAATATGACAAACTTCAAGAATACGTAAAGACCTACCGAGATTCTATTCCTGATGGCGAGCGCATTCGCTTTTGCGAAAATCGCATTATTAATAATATTATTTTTTATTTTGCCTCCCAGGCAAAGGAACAACAGATCGACTTTTCTGCACGGTTATCAATATCAGAGGATTTACAAGTGAATGACCACGAGATTTCTGTTCTCCTTGGCAACCTGTTGGAAAACGCGTTGGATGCCTGCATGGAACAAAAGAACTCTGACCGTCGAATTATCGTGAAGGGCAAAGGAGATGCTCATTCTCTTTTGTTTACGATTGATAATACATGTGAGAATGAGATTAAGAAAAATAAAAAAGGCGAGCTACTTACCACCAAACCTACCGGAAATGGTATCGGTGTAAGCTCTGCCAAGAAAATTGTAGAACGATACAACGGATTCTTCTCTGCGGATAAACGGGAAGAAATGTTCTGCGTATCGTTTATGTTAAATATATAATGATTGAGGCCGACGCCCAATGGCGTACTACATGAAAACGGAATCGCACTAACTGACACCTGCGATTCCGTTTCTTATTGGGTTCTATAACATTTTACTTATCGTATTGCTAAGTTTTGCAAACTCTTCTAATGTCAAAGCTTCGCCTCTGACACTTGCGCCTTTTTCAAGACCTTCAATTGCGCTTATAATCACTTCTTTTGGAAGATGAATCTCTGGTGAATTATTAAGGCCATTTGCCAACGTCTTTCTTCGTTGATTGAAAGATGCTCTGATAATCTTGAACATCAATTGTTCGTCAACCACTTGAACCGGCGGTTCTTTATGACTGGTAAGCCGAATCACCGCTGAACCGACATTTGGTCTAGGCATAAAGCAGTTTGGTGGAACATTTGCTACAATATAAGGGTCTGCATAGTACTGGACGGCCAATGACAATGCGCCATAGTCCTTACTTCCCGGACCAGTCTGCATACGGTCTGCCACTTCCTTCTGCACCATAACAGTGATGCTTTCGATTGGTACATGACTCTCGTAAAGTCCCATAATAATTGGAGTTGTAATATAATATGGTAGATTTGCAACCACCTTAATTGGTTTTCCGCCGTTATATTCTTCCGCCAATTTATTAATGTCGACTTTCAAAACGTCTTCGTTGATAACCGTTACATTGTCATATGCACTTAATGTATCCTCTAAAATCGGAATCAATGCCTTGTCAATCTCAACGGCAACCACTTTCCCTGCTGCACATGCAAGATACTGGGTCATGGTCCCAATGCCCGGTCCGATTTCCAAAACCATATCGTCCTTTGTGATGTTAGCGGACGCAATGATTTTATCCAGTACATGGGTATCGATCAGAAAGTTCTGGCCAAATTTCTTCTGAAATGAAAAACCATATTTCTGCAATATTTCAATTGTATTTTGTGGATTGCCTAAAGTTGGCTTTTGCATATTGCTATTACCTTTCGTCTGCATTGTAAATATCGTATCTGAGTTCCGCATCATGCTACAAAACACGAAACAGTTCTCTTGAGTTCTTCTCAGTCTGTGTTACTACTTCTTCGTATGTGATTCCCTTCAAATCCGCAATTGCCTGTGCAATGTGCGAAAGATAAAGGGATGAGTTGCGTTTGCCCCGATGTGGCTCCGGCGCCAAATACGGGCAGTCTGTTTCAAGCAGGATTCTCTCCAACGGAATTGCTTCCACCACTTCTTTTAATTTCTTTCCGTTTTTAAAGGTAACCACGCCACCTACTCCAATGTGAAATCCTAGCTTTACATATTCCTCCGCCATTTCCTTTGAATAAGAAAAACAATGAATCACTCCGCGAAGTCCTTTCGCATGTTCCTTCATAATCTTAAGTGTATCTTCCGCCGCATCTCTGCTGTGAATGATAACCGGCAGGTCGAGTTCTCTGGCAAGCTCCAGTTGCCTGATAAACCATTTTTTCTGAAGATCGTGGGACTCGTTATCCCAATAGTAATCCAGTCCTATTTCCCCGATAGCTACTACCTTTTCCTTCTGGCACTCTGCCTTCAGAATTTCAAAACGTTCTTCATTTAAATCCCCAACTTCATCCGGGTGCAGGCCCATTGCTGCATAGACAAATGAATATTGGTCGGCTAACTGTATACCTGTTGTCACGGATTTCCATGTGGCACCCACATTTACAATGGTTCCAACTCCGTTTTCCAGCATGGAATTTAATAATTCCTCTCGGTCCTCGTCAAATTTACGCGAATCATAGTGTGCATGACTCTCGAATATCATAGGTTTCATACCGACTTCCCCTTACAAAATCTCTTTACGAAGTTGCTCTGGTGTCTTCATGGACAACAATGCCGGTGCGATGTCAAATACACTTCTTGCTCCCGATTCCCCTTTTTGCGCCAAGCGATAAGCTGCTCTTGCATATGCTACCAATACGCTGGAAGTAAATTCAGGATTGGAATCTAACTTCAGTGAATATTCAATCACGTGCTTATTGCCTTCTCTTCCAGTTTCGCCTGTACGAATTACAAAACCACCATGTGGCATCTTGTTGTGATTTGCTTTTAACTCTTCTTCTGTAATAAATGTCACTGTTGTGTCATAATCAGCAAAATAATTTGGCATTGTTTTAATCGCCTCTTCAATCGCCGCAAGGTCTGCGCCTTCCTCTGCCACAACATAGCATTCTCTTAAATGTTTTTGTCTGGTCGTAAGCTCCGGTTCGCTTCCGCTTCTTACTTCTTCTACTGCAGTTTCAATTGGAACTGTGTATTGCTTTGCATCTTTTACTCCTGGAATGCGGCGGATGGCATCAGAATGTCCCTGACTTACACCTTTGCCCCAGAATGTGTAAGTGCTTCCTTGCACCAAAATGGACTCTGCATAAATACGGTTTAACGAGAACATTCCCGGATCCCAGCCCACGGAAATAATGCCAACTGTATTCCCTTCTTTTGCCGCAGCATCCACATTTGCGAAATATTCAGGAATTTTCGCGTGTGTATCAAAACTGTCAATGACGTTGAAATTCTTTGCAATCTGTGGTCCCATAACCGGAAGATCCGTTGCTGAACCTCCACAAAGAATCATAACGTCTACTTCATCCTTCAAAGAAAGAATGTCATCTAAATGTACTTTTTTTACATCTTCTGTAAGGACTTTCACGTCTTCCGGGTTACGACGAGTTACTACCGCAACCAATTTCATGTCTTCATTTCTTTCGATTGCAAGCTCAACGCCTCGCCCGATGTTACCGTATCCTACGATACCTATTCTGATTTTGCTCATATATTCTGCCTTCTTTCTATTATTGCTAATAATTTTCTCCAACATTTTCAGTCAATAAACAGCTAAATATTTGTTCGTTGCTCTGGTTTGCGTAGAAATACAATCAAATATTTTGCGTGCATTTACCTATTAACAGATCTCAGCCCCTGCCGGCATATCTTTTTCCGGTGTCATAAGTGCAAGGTTGCCTTCCGCATCTTCTGCACAAAGAAGCATACCCTCTGATAATACACCCGCTAATTTTGCCGGTTTTAAGTTCACAAGTACCATTACTTTTTTACCAACCATTTCTTCCGGTTTGTAGTATGCTTTGATACCTGATACAATCTGTTTTACCTGACTGCCAATTTTTACTTGAGAGCAAAGTAATTTCTTTGACTTTGGTACTTCTTCACAAGCAATGATTTCTCCCACCTGGAATTGCATTTTCATCCAATCATCAAATGTAATCTCTTCTTTTGGTTCAATATCGATTACATTTTCATCTACTTCCGGTTCTTCTGCTACCGGTGGGTGAAGTTCTTCTACTTTCTTAAGCACTTCTTCCATATCCAGACGAGCAAATAAGATTTCCGGCTTGTCTGTTACATTTCCGCCATTTGTCTGTTTCAAAATCTTTTCTGATGTTTCCGGCAAGAAAGATGCAAGTAAATTAGCACCTTTTTCAATACTGTCAATTAGGTTGTAAAGAACCGTTTCCAGTCTGTCTTTTTGTGCTTCATCTTTTGCTAATGCCCATGGCATTGTTTCATCAATATATTTATTGCAGCGTTTGAATAAATTAAAGATTTCTGTAATTGCATCTGCAACACGTAGGTTCTCCATCTTTGCATCAACTGCTGCCGGTGTACCATCGACTACTGCTTTCAGGTCAGCATCAACTTCTGATGTTACACCCTTATTTGTTACTGTACCACCAAAATACTTGTTTGTCATGGAAATCGTTCTGTTTACAAGATTTCCCAAGGTGTTTGCAAGGTCAGAATTGATACGTTCTACCATAAGCTCCCAGGTAATCACACCGTCGTTTTCAAATGGCATTTCATGAAGCAGAAAGTAACGCACTGCATCCACACCAAACATATCCACTAATTCGTCCGCGTAAATTACATTTCCCTTAGATTTACTCATCTTTCCATCACCTTGAAGTAACCAAGGATGTCCAAAAATTTGTTTTGGCAATGGTAAATCAAGCGCCATCAAAAAGATTGGCCAATAAATCGTATGGAAACGAATGATATCTTTTCCGATTAAGTGCAAATCTGCCGGCCAGTCCTTCTTAAACTGTTCTGTGCTTTCGCCGTCACAGTCATATCCAATACCTGTGATGTAGTTGGTAAGCGCATCCAACCATACATAAGTTACATGCTTTGGATCAAATTCTACAGGGATACCCCATGTAAATGATGTTCTTGATACGCAAAGGTCTTGAAGTCCCGGTAACAAGAAATTGTTCATCATCTCATTTTTACGAGAGACCGGTTGAATAAATTCCGGATGTGTATTGATGTGCTCAATCAATCTGTCCGCATATTTACTCATTTTAAAGAAGTAAGCTTCCTCTTTCGCAGGCTGTACCTCGCGGCCACAGTCCGGGCATTTGCCATCTATTAATTGTGATTCTGTAAAGAAGGATTCACAAGGTGTACAGTACATACCTTCGTAATGTCCCTTATAGATATCACCTTGCTCATATAATTTCTTGAAAATCTTTTGTACTTGTTTTTCATGATAATCATCGGTTGTACGAATGAATTTATCATAAGAAGTATTCATCATATCAGCGATATCTTTTACCTGCGCAGCAACACCGTCAACAAATTCCTTTGGTGATTTTCCAGCTTCCGCAGCCTTCATTTCAATTTTCTGTCCATGTTCATCTGTTCCCGTTTGGAAGAACACATCATATCCCTGACTTCTTTTGTATCTTGCAATTGCATCCGCAAGAACAAATTCGTATGTGTTCCCAATGTGTGGTTTGCCTGATGTATAGGCAATCGCTGTTGTCATATAAAATTTCTTGTTTTCCATTTTGTTTCCTCCTTTTTATATTGATGGTTTTATGAGAAATATTGAAGAATTACGGTGCAGACAAAGTTGTTTACTTTCTACACCGTAGAAATGCTGTAATTTTACTTCTTATTTTCCACTATTTACGGTTCAAAACAACTTTTTTCACTAATGCACCGTATTTTTCTCCAAATTATTCATCAATTCTTGCAAATTTAATTGCATTTTACGGTGTGATTTCTGGATATTGGATTTAAAACCGTAATTTCGAATGTACTTACATTAAAAAGGCTAATTATTTACGGTGCATTATTAATAAAATAGTTTCAACACCGTAATCACCTGCAAATCCACTCTTCCTACCATCAAAAAAAGCCACATCATCTTATATCTTGTATAAGAAGACGGGCTTAATTCCGTGTTACCACTTCTCTTCGTCAGCATCTCACAACGCCAACCTCTTTAAGTTTCAATCAAGAACGCCCTCTGGCGTTCTTGCGGCGGTATACGCGTCAGCTCCGCTGACATCTTCCTCTGCGTATGCCTGCCATCCTGCCGGAGGCTTGTCTTGCAAAGACAACTCTCTCGCTGTAAAGGGCGAACCCATTGTGCCTAACAGAAGCTCAGCACACCGCTCAGAAGCCATCTTCCATTCTTTTCCACTCATCCCTCTCAGCCAATGGGATTTCTCTGTAAAGTTTTCAAAAATGTACTCTTTTCGTCACTGCGTTTGTCTTTTTTAATACTCTGAAAGAGTAACATATAAAGCCTGCAACTGTCAAGTTCCCTTTTATTTCCATTGACCTGCACATTCTGAAAATGTTACTATCTTGACGTTAATATGTTCAAATTACGGACATACTAGTAAAGATGGATAGGAGAGATTCAAATGACAAAAACGAAAAAAGGCAGTCTGTATAGCCGCTGGTTAAACGGAATCGAAACCATCGGGAATCGTCTGCCACATCCAATTGCTCTATTTTCTATATTTACATTGGCTGTTGTTGTGATTTCTGCCATTTGCTCCATGCTTGGCGTTTCTGCCACCGGCGAACTGATAGTCAACGGGGAACTGAAAGAAACAACCGTATCCGTTGTAAGCCTTCTTTCCAAAGAAGGAATCACATATATGCTGAAAAATGTTGTTACAAACTTTACAAGCTATGCACCACTTGGCGTCGTTCTTGTAGCCATGCTTGGTGTTGGAATTGCAGAACAGTCGGGACTGATTAACACGTTATTAAAGTCCGCTGTAAAAGTAACACCTGCAAAACTCATTACACCAATGATTGTATTTTTAGGGGTTATTTCTAACATTGCCACCGACGCAGGATATGTGATTTTAATTCCTCTTGGCGCCATGATTTTCCGCGCTTACGGCAGACACCCTATGGCCGGATTTGCAGCCGCATTTGCAGGGGTGTCCGGCGGTTACTCCGCAAACCTGCTTATTGGTTCTTTGGATCCTTTGCTCGCCGGCATCTCGCAAGCTGCTGCTTCCGATATTAATCCGGATTATGAAGTATCTGTAATGGGGAACTTCTTTTTCCTTTTTGTATCCACGTTTCTGATTACCATTCTTGGAACAATCGTAACCAATAGAATTGTGGAACCACGCTTGGGTAAATACAACGGGAATCCAACAGGGAATGAGGATAATTCCTTAACAACTGTAACGTCCGTGGAGAAAAAAGGATTAAGAAATGCAGGGATTATGGCCTTTATATACATTGCACTGATTGTAATTGCTTGTATTCCTGAAAATTCATTCTTGAGAAATGAAAACGGGGCCATTTTTGGCACTCCATCCTCACCATTCGTAGACGGGATTGTCATACTCATTACTTTTTTATTTATGCTTCCGGGTATTGTATATGGAAAAACCGTTGGTAGCTTTACAAAGGAAAAGGGAGTCTGTGTAGCAATGGCAAACTCTATGGCATCCATGGGGTCCTTTCTTGCATTAGCATTTGTTGCCTCACAGTTTATTAACTATTTTAACTACACGAAAATCGGTTCCATTATCGCCCTTAGCGGTGCAAACTTTTTGGAAGCAATTAATATAGGTTTGATTCCTTTATTAATTATTTTCATTGTATTTGTTGCATTTATGAATTTATTTATGGGCTCCGCATCTGCAAAATGGAACATTCTTGCACCTGTATTTGTACCAATGTTTATGCAGCTTGGGTACAGTCCGGAGCTTTGCCAGTTAGCATATCGCATCGGAGATTCCTGCACCAATATCATCACACCAATGATGACGTACTTTGCAGTAATCATTGCATTTGCGCAACGCTATGACAAGAAAGCAAGTATTGGCACCATTACTGCCACAATGATTCCATACTCTTTGTTCTTCTTGCTTGGTTGGATTGTTCTGCTAATTATATGGCTTGGTTTGGGACTCCCACTCGGTCCAGGCATAAGCGCATATTATATGTAATAGTTAGGGGTTAGGATATGTATATTTTCGCATATACCTAATCCCTATTTTCATATAATACTAAAAAACCTTTGGAGTATTTATGAAATTTAGAAAACGCATTATTGCAATTATTCTACCCGTCATGCTGTTTCTTGTTGGCTGTTCCAACATCTCCATTCCCACTAATGCAAATACGGCTTTTAAGAACTTTACCTTCTCTCTGTTTCAGCAGGAAGTATCCTCCAATACCATTAATCTGCATTATTCTCTTACGGAGCCCGAAAAATATGGTATCACAAACTCAGTAACCACCCTTGGCTCCTTTGACTTTAACGAAACTTCCACTCTTGCTTCCATTGAGAACCTAGATACTGCGCTTCACAAATTTTCCTATGATTTATTATCAGAAGAAAACCAGTTAACCTATGACATTCTTTCTTACCATATTGAGACCTTAAAAAAAGAGGCCACCTATTATCTCTACGAAGAACCCCTAAGCCCCGTGACTGGAGTTCATGCACAACTACCGATTCTGCTTGCAGAATATCAATTTTATGACGTAGAAGATGTGAAAACCTATCTAGCACTTTTAAAAACAGTTCCAGATTATTTTTCCTCCCTCGTTCGCTTTGAACAGCAAAAATCCGCCTCTGGTCTTTTCATGTCCGACGAGCTTGTAGATGCTGTGGTAGAACAATGCAATGCATTTGTCTCTATGGGAAATGATAATTACTTACTCTCTACCTTTGAGGAACGTTTGGCGGGGCTCGGACAAATCTCGACTTCTGAAAAAGCCGCTTTTGTGCAACAGAATCAAGAATGTCTGACTCAGTACATTGTTCCTGCATACGAAAATCTAGCCTCCTCCTTAACTGCATTAAAGGGTTCTGGCAAAAATAGCGGGGGGCTTTGTTTTCTTGCAGGAGGAAAGGATTATTTTTCTCATCTGGTAGCCCGCGAAACCGGTTCCTCCAGAAGCATTGCCGAACTGAAAACACTAATTCAGAGTCAGATGGGAGAGGATTTACTTGCCAGTCAGAAGGTTTTGGAAGAAACCCCTTCCATTATGGAAGAAACCTCCGGCATTACCGAATCCCCGGATGCAATTTTGAAAACCTTAGAAACCAAGATTTCTACTGCATTTCCGACCTCAGCCTCCGTCAATGTACAGGTGAAATATGTACCAAAGGCATTAGAAGAATACTTGAGCCCAGCATTTTATCTGATTCCTTCCATTGATAACTATGCTGAAAACACCATTTATATTAACGAGGCACACAACTTGGCTGACATTAATTTATTTACAACTTTGGCGCACGAAGGTTATCCAGGACATTTATATCAAACTACTTACTTTGCTAACACAGATCCCGACCCAATTCGGTCCGTACTCAATTTTTCCGGTTATGTGGAAGGCTGGGCTACTTATGCTGAAATGTGCTCGTATTATATTTCTTCTTTGGAGAAACCATACGCTACACTTCTTCAAAAGAACAACTCAATTATTTTAGGACTGTATGCCATGGCTGATATCGGAATTCACTATGACGGCTGGAACGTAAATGATACACTTAAGTTCTTTTCTACTTATGGAATTAATGATGAGGCTGTTATTAAAGAAATTTATGAATACATTGTGGGGGACCCTGCAAATTATTTAACTTATTATGTGGGATATTTAGAAATGCTTCAACTTAAGAAAGAATGTATGGAAAAGAATGGAGATAATTTTTCACAAAAAGATTTTCACAAAAAAGTACTTGAAATTGGACCTGCGCCATTTGAAGTAATCAGGAAGTTTTTATAACTTTAGGCATAATAAAAAGTATGCATTTGGGGCATATAGAAATATATTGCTATATGCCCCAAACCTACACACTCCACAAACCACAATTAAACAGCAAACCTACACATAACCTGCCAGCCACACGCTCGCAACAATTCCTGCTAACGTGGCTAAGAGCGCCCCTGTAAGCGTGTATCTTGTCTTTTTTACCTTCGCTGCCATGAAATAAACACTCATGGTGTAAAAGATTGTTTCCGTGCAGCTCATCATAATGGAGGCAATTACCCCTATTCGTGAATCTGTTCCATATTCTTTGAACAAATCTAGTACAAGACCGGTAGCGGCAGACGAAGAAAACATTCGTACAATTGCAAGTGGAACAAGTTGAGATGGAAATCCTATGTAATCTGTCAGTTTTCCAAGCAACCCTGCGAGAAATCCAAGAAAACCAGAGGCTCTCAAAATTCCAACCGCTACCATTAAACCAATCAGCGTAGGCATAATCTTTATAACTGTGTAAAAGCCCTTCTTTGCTCCCCGTACAAACTCGTCATAAACCTTAACCTTCTCCGAGACACCGTAAGCCACAATTAAAAGAATAACCGCAGGCACGATGAAATCCGTGATATACATTAACAATTCCATACACGTCAACTTCCCCTTTTGCTAGTTTTTAACTTGCAGTAAATGCACCCCACCGCCGTACTGATTGCCGTAGCAATTAATCCAGCACCAACAATGCGAGTTGGATTCACACTTCCATATTGGCTCCGATATGCAATTATATTGATTGGAATAAGTTGTAAAGAGGAAATATTAATAATCAGAAATGTACACATTTCATCGCTGGCAATCTCCCTACTCCGTCCTCTCTCCTCCTGAAGTTCTCCCAGCGATTCCATAGCCTGAAGCCCTGCCGGTGTAGCCGCCCAGCCAAGACCCAATATGTTTGCAATTACATTAGTAGTGATATGCTCATTTGCCTTGTGATTGGCGGGCAAATTTGGAAACATAAAACGGATCGCAGGCCTTAGCACTCTCGAAAGTGTCCGTATAATTCCCGCCTTTGTTGCAATCTCCATTAATCCCATCCAAAAAGACATGACACCTAACATGGTCAAGCAGAGGGTTACCGCTTCTTTTGAAGAATCAATTGCTGCATTGGTCACATCACTTATATTTCCCATAAGAGCAGCATAGCAAATGCCAATTAACATCATTCCTGCCCAAAGAAAATTCAGCATAACATTGCTCCTTTTGTTTCTTTTTACAATGTATGCTGAATTCGTCTTCTTTTATTCTTTTAATCCAAGTCTTCGATTTACAATTCCTCGAAGCATGGTATATACAACAGACATTAGTGGGATAAAAATCAACATTCCCACAACACCCATTAAATTTGCACCCACAGTAACTGCCACCAGAACCCAGATAGATGGCAATCCAACTGAATTCCCAACCACATTTGGATAAATAAAATTGCCTTCAATCTGCTGCAGCACCAAAAATACAATAATGAAAATTAATGCTTTCATTGGGCTAATCATAAATATTAAAAGTGCACCCACTCCACAGCCTATAAATGCACCAAACATTGGTATTAGCGCAGTAAACGCAATCAAAACACTAATAAGCAAAGCATAAGGAAGTCGGAATATTGCCATAACCACCAAAAACATAAGTCCCAGTATTACTGCTTCAAGGCATTGCCCTGTAAAGAAGTTAGTAAAGCTCTTATTGAAAACACTGCCCAAAGCCAAAAAGATATTTCTCCAATCCTCCGGCATAAATGCGCACATCAGTTTTTTTACCTGTTCCCCTAATTTCTCTTTTTGCAACAAAACATAAATAGAAAATACAAACGCAATAAAAAATGTGGTCACACCGCTGATAATATTCTTTGCTGCTTCCATAGTAGTATCCAGTACACTTCCTGCGCCATTTCTTAGAAAATTCACCATATTTCCAAGCAACTCATCCCATTTAAAATTGATTTCTGAAATGGCTTTTACAATCTCTTCATTATCTCGAAACAACTCGATGGCCCACTTCTGTACTTCTGGTACAAAATCTTGAAGGGTTTTACCCAATCCTAAAATTGTGCGACCAAGTTCCGGCACAACCACCAGTACAACAACTGCAATAATTCCAATTATCGCAAGCCAAGTCAGAACAAGGCTTAGTGGACGCGCTAATCTTTCAGCCCATATGTGTTTTTTTCCCTTTGCTACCTTTAATTTGCCAAAAATCTTTTCTTCAAGAAACGTCATTGGAATGTTAACAATAAATGCAATCACTCCACCCAGAACAAAGGGCAAAATAACCCTCCATAGAAAACTGATTCCGTCAAACACTAACTCGAAATTCCAGAGCGCTACGAGTACAAAAATCGTAAACAGAATCAAACCCCTTATTTTCTTCAGATTCTCTTTATTTAAATCCATACTATCACCTTTTATACCATCTATTTCCTACTTTTTATGATAGTCTTCAATTTCTTTTTCGTCAAGTTACATTCTGCTACTTCGTCTGCGTCGAACCAACTTCACAAGTTCTACAATCGGAATGACGCATACACCAAGTGCAATCGCAATCAAGTATTCCTTAAAATCAACACCGACAAATCCAAACGCCTTTGCCAAGAATGGAACCTCACATACAAGTGTTGTCGCAAGGAATGAACCAATACCAGCAAGCAGCAACGTATTGTTCTTTGTCCCTAATCTCCAAATACTTTTTCTTTGGGAACGCATATTAAAACTATGGAAAATTTCTGCCATGGACATGGTCAGAAATGCCATTGTGGTTCCGTGAGCACTATTTGTAATCTCCCACGTTCCTGTTTCCACATAATGTCCAACAAAATACGAAAGTGTCGTAAGAACCATAACCAGCACGCCCTGATATATAATGTCAAATCCCATACCACCCGCAAATATACCTTCCTTGGCTTCACGTGGTTTACGACGCATAATATCCGTCTCCGCCTGCTCCATCCCCAATGCTAATGCCGGAAAACAGTCTGTCACTAAGTTAATCCAAAGCAAATGCACTGGCTTAAGTATTGTAAAGCCCATTAAAGTCGCAAATAAGACACTAAGCACTTCACTCATATTTGAACCGAGCAGAAATTGAATTGCCTTTCGAATATTATCGTAAATTCTACGGCCTTCCTCTACCGCACCGACAATAGTTGCAAAGTTATCATCCGTCAAGACCATGTCAGCGACATTTTTTGTGACATCAGTACCTGTAATCCCCATGCCAACACCAATATCTGCGGATTTAATTGAAGGTGCATCATTTACACCGTCCCCTGTCATAGCAGTTACATAACCTGCTTTTCTCCAAGCATTTACAATACGAGTCTTGTGTTCCGGTTGTACGCGGGCATACACGCTGATACTTTGAAATTTTTCTTCAAACGCTTTATCATCCAAACTATCCAACTGGGAACCCGTGATTGCATAAGTTTCACCTGTAATGATACCTAACTCCTTTGCAATAGCAACTGCAGTATCAATGTGGTCGCCGGTAATCATAATCGGGCGGATACCTGCTTCCCTACATTTTACAATTGCATCCCTTACTTCCGGACGCACTGGGTCAATCATCCCACAAAGCCCGGTAAATACAAGCCCTGTTTCCAGAGTCTTAGGTTCAAAGTCAACGGGCTGCACTTCCCACACTCTCTCCGCACAGGCAAGTACACGTAATGCCTTATCCGCCATTTCTTTGTTAGCTGTCAAAATTTCATTTACATACTCTTTTGTTATTGGCACGGGTTTACCATCTCTCAGATAAAAATCACAGTTCTGAATAATGACATCCGGCGCACCCTTTGTAAACTGTACCAAGCCTTGCTCTGTTTGATGTACGGTTGACATCATTTTTCTGCCGGAGTCAAATGGGGCTTCCCCAATACGCGCTAATTTCTGTTTTAAATTATTTTTATTTAAGCCGATTTTGTTTGCCCATGTAACAAGCGCCGCCTCGGTTGGCTCGCCTGTTACGTTGCCACTATCATCGATTTCTGCGTCGTTACAAAGTGCCATTGCTGTCGCAAGATGCCCTTCTTCTTCGCCAAAGAAATCTACCACCGTCATCTTATTTTGTGTCAATGTACCAGTTTTGTCGGAACAGATAATCTGTGCACAGCCAAGTGTCTCTACTGCTGTCAACTTACGGATAATCGCATTCCTCTTCGACATGTTAGTAACACCAATTGATAATACAACCGTTACAACAGCCGCAAGTCCTTCCGGAATTGCTGCAACTGCCAGCGAGACAGCAACCATGAAGGAAGCCAGCGCTAATTCCAAATCCATGCTACCTGCTCTGATAATCTGCACTGCAAAAACAAGGATACAGATTCCAAGTACCAACCATGTTAAGGTTTTAGACAATTGCGTCAGTTTTCTTTGAAGCGGCGTCTGCCCTTCCCCTGCCTCGGTTAAAGCATGTGCAATTTTTCCCATCTCCGTATTCATACCAGTTGCCGTAATAACTGCTTTTCCTCTTCCATAAACAACAGTACTACCCATGTACATCATATTTTTACGGTCACCTAATGGAACATCCTTTTCTCCATCTCTTAGGTTGATGACGTCAATAAATTTCGTTACAGGAACCGACTCTCCTGTAAGTGCTGCCTCCTCAATCTGCAAACTTGCACTTTCCAGAATTCTTGCATCAGCAGGAACCGCATCCCCTGCTTCCACAAGAATAACATCACCAACAACCAAATCCTCACTAGGAACAATCTGTACTCTTCCATCACGCAAGACCTTTGATGTGGCTGCCGACATTTCCTGTAATGCCTCAATTGCTTTTTCAGCCTTACTTTCTTGATAAACTCCAAGTACTGCATTTACAATTACAACTGCCAAAATAATAATAACATCAGCAAAACTTTCATCTTCGACAACTGCCAACACACCGCTAATTACAGCCGCTGCAAGCAGAATCAAAATCATTGGGTCTGAAAGCTGCTCAAGAAATCTCCGAACCAAAGATTTTCCTTTCGCTGCTTCCAAGCGGTTTTTCCCGTTTTCTGAGAGTCTTCTTTCTGCTTCTGACTGTTCCAGCCCGTTTACCGATGCATTTAGATTTGTTAATACCTCTTGTTCACTTTTACAATAATATTTCATGCTTTTCCTCCATTTTTTTTACCATAATAGTATACGCAAAAAAAGAGACTTTCATTGCATACTTCTATGCAATAAAAGTCTCACTTTTTATTCCTTTTGTGTAATCACTAGTGTGTGATTGCCATTTCTGTTTCTTTATCAAATACGTGAATCTTTGTTGGTTCAAGAGCAAGTTTAATTGTATCACCAGTTCTAGCTGTTGTTGTTGGTTTAACTCTAGCTGTGAAGTTTGCTCCTGCATAATCGAAGTATAAGTAAACTTCTGCACCTAACAATTCGTATACACGAACTGAAGATTCGATAGTTGTCCCTGGATTAGCTGCGATAACTGCCTCATCATCATAAACGTCTTCTGGACGAATACCCATAACAACAGTTTTTCCATCGTATCCACCATCAATTATTTTCTTAGCTTTGTCGCCAGAAAGAGTAATCTTAGATTCTCCCAAGTCAAGAACTGCTTTGTCACCTTCTACTGAAACTACAGCATCTAAGAAGTTCATCTGTGGAGATCCAATAAATCCTGCTACGAATAAGTTGTTTGGTGTATCATATAATGCTTGAGGAGTATCAACTTGTTGAACAATACCAGCATTCATAACTACGATTCTTGTACCAAGTGTCATAGCTTCTACTTGGTCATGAGTAACGTAGATAATTGTTGTGCCTAATCTTTGATGTAATTTAGAAAGCTCAATACGCATTTGTCCTCTTAATTTAGCATCCAAGTTTGATAAAGGTTCGTCCATAAGGAATACTCGTGGATTACGAACGATAGCACGACCCATAGCAACACGTTGTCTTTGACCACCTGATAATGCTTTTGGTTTACGGTCTAACAATGGTTCAAGATCAAGAATTTTAGCTGCTTCATGTACCACTTTGTCAATTTCAGCTTTTGGTACTTTTCTTAATTTCAAACCAAAAGCCATGTTGTCATAAACTGTCATATGTGGATACAAAGCGTAGTTTTGGAATACCATAGCGATATCTCTGTCTTTCGGTTCTACGTCATTGACTACTCTTCCGTCGATTGACAATTCACCTGAGCTGATTTCTTCAAGACCAGCAACCATACGTAATGTAGTTGTTTTACCACATCCTGATGGTCCTACGAAGATGATGAATTCTTTATCAGCAACTTCAAGGTTGAAATCCTTTACCGCGTGGAATCCGTTTGAATAAACTTTGTTAATATTTTTGAATGATAGTGTTCCCATTCTTTTTACTCCTCCTAAATGTTCGTTATTGTCTTTGTTAAGTATACAAAAAAAGTACAATCTAGTCTACAACCAGATTGTACAATCTTTTTTGCTTTTTCTGTGCAAATTGATGAATCCCTATAAAAGCTGCTGATATACGTCTCTTTTGGTAATTCCTCGGTCCTTTGCAACCTTTCTCATGGCCTCTTTTTTTTCAATCCCTTGTGTCAGATAATATTGCATATGCTCTTCAATGCACATTTCCTCCCATTTAGAAACCTCTTCCTGCTTGAGTTCCTCACGGCTTTTTCCTTCTATAACAAGAACGCACTCTCCCTTTGGTTCATTCGCTTCATAGTAAGAACAGGCCTCTTCTAAAGTTGTTGCAAACGCAGACTCATGTTTTTTGGTAAGTTCACGGCAAACTGTAACCCTTCGGTCACCTAATACCTCCAAAAGTTCCTGCAAGGTTCGCATCAAACGATGTGGTGCCTCGTATAAAATTATGGTTCGGGTTTCTTTTTCAAGTTCCTTTAGAATACTCTGCTTCTCTTTTTTGTCTGACGGAAGAAAGGCTTCGAATACAAATCTTCTTGTAGATAATCCCGATAAGGTAAGAGCTGTAATACATGCTGCTGCCCCGGGAAGGGACGTCACTTCAATGCCCGCTTGGTAACACATTTTCACCAGTTCCTCACCTGGGTCTGATATGCCAGGTGTCCCCGCATCAGTAATCAACGCAATACTCAAGCCCTCCTGTAGTTTCTCTACCAACTTCCTGCCCTTTTCAATCTTATTGTATTCATGATAACTGGTCATAGGTGTCTTTATTGCAAAATGATTCAACAGCTTGATGCTGTTTCTCGTATCTTCTGCCGCAATCAAATCCACCTCACCCAGCGTTCGAACAACACGATATGTCATATCCTCCAAATTACCTATCGGAGTTGCACATAGGTATAATTTCCCAGCCATATGTATGTCCCCTTCTACTTTAATCCATATTCACCAAGAAGCTCGTCACTATACACACCGACCTCCTTGTAAACAATCAACGGTCTTTCCACCGTCATGCGAGAATTTGCACCACGCATTCCTTCAATAAGAACCATATTGGGTTCCTTGTCAATAAAAGGATGTACCATTCTCATTCGTTTCGGCTCAATACCAACCTCTACCATTTTAGACAGAATCTCCGCTAATCGAAACGGACGATGCACCATGTATAATCTTCCTCTTGGTTTTAAAACGCGTGCACTCTCACGCAAGATATCATCTAGCGTACAAAGCACCTCATGTCTTGCAATTGCTTTGGTGTCAGACTCATTTGCAATCCCATGCTGTCCAATCATATACGGTGGATTTGTGGTAATGACGTCAAAAGAGGCCAAGCCAAAGATGTTGGCCGCCTCTTTAATATCCCCAGTTACAATTTCCACTTTTTCCTCCAGATGATTATGGGAAACACTTCTACGCGCCATATCTGCACTTTCTTCCTGAATCTCCAGACCAACAAAGGTTTCCCCCTCTGTTTTGGCTGTCAGGAGAATCGGTATAATGCCTGTCCCTGTCCCAAGGTCAAGAACCTTTTCCCCCTTCTTTACACGGGCAAAATTAGAAAGCAAAACGGCATCCATTCCAAAGCAAAATTTCCCCGGGTGTTGAATAATCTCATACCCCTTCACTTGTAAATCATCCAGACGTTCCTCAGGTTTCAGATTAGTTGTCATCTAATTTTGACGCTCCTTCGCCTTTTTCCAATGCTGCAAGTTCTTTCATTTCTTCTTTTGAAAGTCTCACATCTCTTCGTTTGCGAGGCTTAAATCTTAATTCTTTTGATTTGTACTCGCGAATTTCTTTCTCATCATTATCTAAATTTACAACAACCTTAACTAACTGACGAAGTACACTTACGCTTTGTACTTCACCTCTCAAGCCATCTGGTGTGGTCACAAAATCCCCAATAGCAGGAAGACGACTGTTTAATTCCTCGTAGGTCTCTTCTTCATTTGTCAAACAGCACATCAATCTTCCACACACCCCCGAAATCTTTGTTGGATTAAGTGACAGATTCTGCTCCTTCGCCATTTTAATAGAAACCGGTGCAAACTCTGACAAATAGGTGTGACAACAAAGCGGTCTTCCACAGATGCCAATACCGCCACGAATCTTTGTCTCATCACGCACACCAATCTGACGAAGTTCAATTCTAGTGCGGAATACTGCTGCTAAATCCTTAACCAAATCGCGGAAGTCTATTCTTCCTTCTGCAGTGAAATAGAACAACACTTTATTATTATCAAAGGTATACTCTGCATTAATCAATTTCATATCTAAATTATGCTCACGAATTTTTTCTAAGCAAACCCTAAATGCTTCCTTTTCCTTCTCTCGATTTCTCTCTTCATTACGCTTGTCTTCTTCTGTGGCAATTCGGATAACCGATTTCAGTGGTTGCATAATGGTTTCATCAGGCACTTCCTTAATTCCTGATACCACACTGCCAAATTCGATACCTCGTGCTGTCTCCACAATTACTTTATCACCTTGTTTTATATGAAATTTCCCCGGCGAAAAGAAATATACCTTTCCTGCCTGACGAAATCTTACTCCAATTACCTTTGTCATTATTAATTCTCCTTTATCGTCAGTAACAAAAGTTCCATAAGCAAATCAAAGTTAACATTCGCCTTGATGCGCTGCTTTGCCTTATCAATGCTTGTAAGAATCATTTCAATACCTTCATATGAGCTCTTCTTTGCCTTTTCTTTGATGTATTTCAACTGGTCTGAGAATACCAAACCGTCAACATCCTTTGTTGCTTTATACAGCAACACATCTCGATACCAAATAGTGAAAATATCCAAATAATCTGTTATTTCTAATTTATATTTATTAATTTGCTTGATTGCACACACAATTTCATGCAATTCCATCTCATCAATATATTTAAGAAGCTGAATTGCTTCTTCCTTAATCTCGTTAAAATGCTCTGACTTAGCCAGCATAGTGGCACGTCCAATATTCCCTTGGGCAAAGGCTGCACATAATTCCGCCTGATAATCCGGAACCTGCAACTGTTCCATCAGATATTTCTTTACCAGCTTATCTTTAATATTGCGAAGCTTCAGCATTACACAGCGGGAACGAATGGTTGCCAAAAGATTGTCTGCATTCTCTGTTAAAAGGAATATCACCGCATACTCCGGCGGTTCCTCTAAGGTTTTTAAAAGTGCATTTTGCGCCTGCACAGTCATCAAGTCAGCCTCTGGAATAATGTAAATCTTATATCGGCTACTGTATGGCTTAATCATGATATCACCATTCAGTTGTTCTCTGATATCATCTACACTGATTGAAGTCGGTTTTTCATGCTTCACAGTAATAATATCCGGTTGATTCCCATTGGTTGTCTGCACACAGGAACGACAAGCTCCACAAGGTTCTGACTCGCCGGATTCACATTGCAGTGTCATTGCAAAAAGACGTGCTAACAGTTTTTTCCCTGAACCACGTTGTCCATTCAAAATATATGCATGCGATAATTTATTCTGCTCAACCGCATTCTTCATATACTTAATAATATCCTTATGCCCAACAACATCTTTGAATCCGCCCATGCAGTCAACCTCCTTATTTATTACTGAAAATGCAGAGTACCTCGAGAACTCCGTTTCCTCGGTCTCTTCTTGCATTTATACTACTGAAAATGCAGAGTACCTCGAAAACTTCGTTTTCTCGGTCTCTACGCTCGTCAAATGTACACACATGCAGTTGTTTCTGCCAGCAGACATCAGCATGTGTGTACATTTGGCTCTGCATTTTCAGTATATCATAAATTTTCACGAATACCTAGTACTATTTCACCGACACATTTATCCATATCAATATTGACAAATTTACGAGTTATCCCCGCTTTGTTTAGGTTATCCACAGAGAAGTCTGCTGCATCCGCAAGAAACCTACGGCACATTTCCTCATACTTTGGCGTTGCCTGCATGCGCTCACGTGCTAACGCACGCTCTAAGCGAAGCCCGTCCTCAACCTCTACATAGATTGGAACGAGACGTTCTTGTCCAAAATAGTTGCGCAACTGTACATAGGATTCTAGTGTGCCAATTGCCAGATAATTGTCATCACCGTCAAATTGTCCGTCATCTGCCGTGAAATATTTCCAGAGACCATGTACTGTATTATATTCACGAAGCTCGATAACTTTTCTTGCATCTTGTAATTCCTTTAACTTATCATCCTCTACAAAATAATATTCTCTGCCATTCTGCTCTCCCTCTCGAATCGGGCGAGTAGTGTAGATAACGATTGTTTTCAATTCCGGCATCTGTTCCTTCACCTTTTTATAAATTGTGTCTTTTCCAGATGCACTTTTCCCCATTAAATAAAATATTTTTCCCATAGTTTTCTAATCACTTTACTCTTAATACTTGTCGTTTGAACTCTCATTCTTCACAATTTTCACAATACGGCTTGTTCCAAGTCTTTCTGCGCCAAGCGCAATAAAATCTTCCCCATCTTTTATAGAAGAAATGCCTCCTGCCGCCTTGATTTTTACCTCTGGTTTCACATTTTCAGAAAATAGGGCAACGTCCTCTCTTGTTGCTCCGCCAGTGGAAAATCCGGTCGAGGTCTTGATATAATCTGCGCCTGAATCAGAGACAATCTCGCACATTTTCACCTTTTCTTCATCTGTAAGCAGACAGGTTTCAATAATAACTTTCAGAAGTTTTCCATGACATGCGTCCTTTACTGCTCTAATTTCTTCCAGCAGTTCATTCCACTTCTCGTCCTTTACCCATCCAATGTTAATCACCATATCGATTTCATCGGCGCCATTATTGACAGCATCTTCCGTTTCAAAGCATTTTACTGCAGTTGTGTTATATCCATTTGGAAATCCAATTACGGTGCAAATTGCGAGCTTATTTCCTACATATTCCTTTGCTCGTTTCACAAATGCTGGCGGTATGCAGACAGACGCTGTTCCATACTTTATTCCATCATCACAAATTTCCTTTATTTGCTCCCAAGTTGATTCCTGTTTAAGCAATGTATGGTCTACCATGCTTAAAATTTCTTTTATTTCCATCTTGTAACCTCCATAGAACTCTCATATCTTTATAAAAGCATACCCAAATTCACCGGAACTCGCTTCTTCTTCTCCCAAGTCTTAACCAGCTGCTCTTTTAAGAATTCGATAAATCCCTTAATCTCACCCGTCTTATCATAAACAGCCAGCGACAGATAATAAGTCTTCTTGTCCTCACTATAGAGAATCAGTGGCGGGAACCCATGTGTCATCAAGTAATAATTCAATAGTGTTCTACCAACACGCCCATTTCCATCTGCAAATGGATGTATTTCCTCAAAGCGCAAATGCAAATACGCTGCAATAGTCATAACATCCTTTCCCTCTGCAGCTTTTATCTCTTCCAAAAGTTCTTGAAGCTCACCTTCCACATCTTCCGGAGATGCACCCACTCCGTCTCCTGTTACATAGTCATGCTTTTTGAAGGTTCCTGGACGTTCCCCTTTCAAATATCTGGTTTCGTCATAACATCCCTTCATAAGCTGTTTGTGCAGTTCCAAAATGAAAGAAACGGTAATATCTTCTTTACTTACAATTTTATCAACTAAATATTCAAAACAATCCTTTTGATTTTTGATTTCAAATAGCGTTCTCAAATCTCCGGTGTAACTGATTACGGTTCCGTTTTCAAAAATTTCTCTTGTATCGTGAAGTGTTATTGTCTCATTTTCGATTTTTCCTGAATGGTATGCAAATAATATTTTGAAATTATCCAGTAAAGTATAAATATCTTCCTTGGTATCCTTCTTTTCTTCCTTCCACCATGTTAGGATATTTTCATACTTCATAGAGAAATCACCTCCAAATTACAAGCTTTTTGATAGTATAACATATTTTTCTTTTGTATAGGAGATTATTTTAAAAAGATAAAGACATCATTATTTATAATCTCTACAAATAATGATGTCTTTTAAATTTCTATTATCTATCCTTAATCTCTGAATGCCATTCTTGCAATGACTTCACATCACCGCATCCTGGTTTACCCATTGAAATCATACCGCTTGCAGTTGCTTTTGCTGCTGCAATCGTTGTCATATATGGGATTTTCTTCTTGATAGCACCTTTTCTTAAGTAGCTATCATCTGTAGCTTCATCAGCACCAATTGGTGTGTTGATAATCAAATCAATCTGGCTGTTTGTAATAAGGTCTAAGATGTTTGGTCTGCCTTCATTCAGTTTGTTAACCAGTTCAGCCGGAACTCCAGCTTCATTAAGAACTTTGTAAGTTCCTGCTGTTGCAAGAATCTTGAAGCCTGTAGCAACGAAATCTTTTGCAACCTCTACCACTTCTTCTTTATCTTTATCACATACAGAAATGAGTACTGTTCCGCTGAGTGGTAACTCTGTCTTAGTTCCTTCCTGTGCTTTGTAGAAGGCTTCTCCATAATATTTTGACAAACCGAGAACTTCACCTGTGGAACGCATTTCTGGTCCGAGTACAGGGTCAACCTCTTGGAACATATTGAATGGGAATACCGCCTCTTTTACACCATAGTATGGGATATCTTTTTCCTTCAAATCCGCAACCGGTGATTTTCTTCCGGTTAATTCTGAAGTTACGATATCAATTGCAAGTGGCACCATACGAATTCCACAAACCTTAGATACCAATGGTACTGTACGAGATGCACGTGGATTTGCTTCCAATACGTATACCTTATCGTTCTCAATTGCGTACTGCATGTTCATAAGACCTCTTACGCCCATTTCTTCTGCAATCTTTCTTGTGTATTCCTTGATTGTCTTCACATTGTCTTCTGAAATGTGTCTTGATGGAATAATACATGCTGAGTCTCCTGAGTGAACTCCGGCAAGCTCAATGTGTTCCATTACTGCAGGAACAAATGCATGTGTTCCGTCACAGATTGCATCTGCTTCACATTCCAAAGCATGATTTAAGAATCTGTCAATCAAGATTGGTCTGTCAGGTGTTACACCAACAGCTGCATTCATATATTTTGTCAAGTTTTCAGGGTCGTAAACAACTTCCATTCCTCGTCCGCCAAGTACGTATGAAGGACGAACCATAACCGGATAGCCGATCTTGTCAGCAATGGCAAGTGCTTCATCTACATTTACTGCCATTCCTGATTCAGGCATTGGAATTTCCAATTTATCCATCATTTCACGGAACAAATCTCTGTCTTCCGCAAGGTCAATAACTGCAGGTGCTGTTCCAAGAATCTTCACACCATTCTTTTCAAGGTCTGCCGCCAAGTTAAGTGGTGTCTGTCCACCAAATTGAGCAATAACTCCAACTGGTTTTTCTTTCTTGTAAATGCTGAGTACATCTTCCAATGTAAGTGGTTCAAAGTAAAGTTTATCAGATGTATCATAGTCTGTTGAAACAGTTTCCGGATTACAGTTAACCATGATAGTTTCAAATCCAAGTTGTTTCAATGCAAGTGCTGCGTGAACACAGCAGTAGTCAAACTCAATACCTTGTCCGATTCTGTTAGGACCACCACCGAGAATCATAACCTTCGGTTTGTCCTCGTTAATTGGATTCTTATCTTCCGCATTGTATGTTGAATAGTAGTAAGCTTTGTCCTGTGTACCACTTACGTGTACCGGCTCCCAAGCCTCTTCTACTCCAAGAGCAATTCTCTTTTCTCTGATTTCTTGTTCTGTCACCTCTAAAAGCTGACTTAAATATTTATCTGAGAAACCATTTTTCTTAGCAGAGATAAGTGCTTCGTCGGAAGGCATTGCACCTTTGCATGCAAGCAAAGCTTCTTCCTCTTCTACTAATTCTTTCATCTGTTCAATGAACCATGCTTTCACTTTTGTAATGTTGTGAAGCTCTTCTACAGTTGCACCTTTACGCAGTGCTTCATACATTAAGAAGTGACGTTCACTAGATGGTGTAATCAATGCTTTTAATAACTCTTCTTTTGATTTGGATGCAAAATCTTTTGCATGTCCAAGACCATAACGCCCTGTTTCCAAGCTTCGGATTGCTTTTTGGAAAGCTTCCTTATAGGTCTTACCGATACTCATAACTTCACCAACGGCTCTCATCTGAGTACCAAGTTTATCTTCCACGCCTTTGAATTTTTCAAATGCCCAGCGAGCAAATTTGATTACCACATAATCTGCATCCGGAACATATTTATCCAATGTACCGTACTTGCCACATGGGATATCTGCAAGTGTCAATCCCGATGCTAACATTGCTGACACCAAAGCAATTGGGAAACCTGTTGCCTTAGATGCCAAAGCTGAAGAACGAGAAGTTCTTGGATTGATTTCAATAATGATATCTCTGTCTGTCTTAGGATCATGTGCCCATTGTACGTTACATCCACCGATTACTTGAACAGAGTCTACAATCTTATATGATTTTTCTTGCAAACGTTTTTGCACATCTTCTGAGATTGTAAGCATTGGTGCTGAACAGAAGGAGTCACCTGTATGAACACCAAGCGGGTCAATGTTTTCGATGAAACATACAGTAATCATATTACCTTCGGTATCACGAACAACCTCTAACTCTAATTCTTCCCATCCTAAAATAGATTCTTCAACCAATACTTGTCCTACTAAACTTGCTTGAAGTCCACGTGCACAAACAGTCTTTAATTCTTCTACATTATATACAAGACCGCCGCCTGCTCCACCCATGGTGTAAGCAGGACGAAGAACTACCGGATATCCTAATTTGTCTGCAATAGCAAGTGCTTCATCAACAGAGTAAGCAACCTCACTTCTTGCCATCTCAATGCCAAGAGAGTCCATTGTGTTTTTAAACTCAATTCTATCCTCACCACGTTCAATTGCATCTACCTGAACACCGATAACTTCTACGTTGTATTTTTCAAGAACACCTGCTTCAGCTAATTCTGAACACAAGTTAAGGCCCGACTGTCCTCCTAAGTTCGGAAGCAATGCATCCGGTCTTTCTTTCGCAATAATCTGCTCAAGGCGAGCCACATTCAGTGGTTCGATATAAGTAACGTCAGCAATCTCTGGGTCTGTCATAATTGTTGCAGGGTTAGAGTTTACCAACACGATTTCATAACCTAAATTTCTAAGGGCTTTACACGCTTGAGTACCTGAGTAGTCAAACTCACAAGCCTGTCCAATGATAATAGGACCAGAACCGATAATCAGTACTTTTTTAATGTCTTTGCGTTGTGACATGTCTAAAATCCTCCTATTGTTAAATCTACTTATCTAATTAATTATACATGAAACAAAGGTCTGTATCAACTCTTTTTTCAGTATTATTGTCTTCCAAAATAAAGCATTTATACGCCCGTCAGAACACTTCACTGGAGTGTTCTGCCAAATGCATGGCAACAAAAACCGAGTCCAACGGGCTGTTCATGTTCGCCTTTGAACTCGGTTTGAAATTCCTAATTTTCTTTTTTTGGTGCTTTTACAAAAAATACACTTAAGAGAAGTGCAACAATGTAAAGAACTATCGTTACGTACAGTACAGTCTGGTATCCTGTAGGATTTACAGTAATCATCTCAACCGTACCATTTTCTAATACATGCTCAATCTCTGTTGGTGTTCCAAAATGGTTTACAATCCAGTTCGCCATTTGGTTACCTGTAAGACCTGCAAATGCCCATGCAGATAAAGTAATACCATGAAGTGCGCTGATACTTCCCATACCATATTGGTCTGAGAGTAATGTTGGAACGTTAGAGAATCCACCGCCGTATCCGGCGTTTACAACCATAATCAGCGCAAGCACAAGAATAATCAATCCCATATTTCCTGCACCATTCTCAATACCACCTGTTACAATAACAAGAGCTGTCATGATAATAGAGCCAATGAAAATAATTTTGTACATTGTATTTCTGTCTTTCATCTTATCTGCTGCTGCAGAAAGCCCAAGACGTCCAGCTGCGTTGAAAATAGCAGAGACTGTTGAAACGATACCTACTACGCCTGCTAAACCAATACATTTTACAATCATTTTTTCTTGTGAAATAAGTGCAAGACCACATGTGATATTAATATAGAACATCAACCAAATACCAACATAGTTCATAATTGGTCTTGTCTTAATAACACTTAATATACTTTGACCTTTTTCCTTTGTCTGTGGCTCATGCCAATCATCAGGTTTTTTAAGTAATAAATGTCCTACAAACATCATTACAAAATATACACATGCAAGGATAAGGAACATCTTATAAATTCCACCCTCTCCAAGTCCTGCAAGCATTTTTTCCATAATCGGGCTTGCAATTGCTTTTGCTGCACCAAAACCTGCTACTGCAAGACCGGTAGCAAGACCTTTTTGTTCACTGAACCAGAGCATTAATGTCTTAACAGGTGAAAGATATCCTGTACCAAGACC
>JAZSDK010000133.1:0-5400 GCA_045531155.1 Faecalimonas sp.
TAGCCAAAATGGCTGGCGTAAATAAGTTTCTCCGGATTTACTATGCTCGTGCGATGGAGCTTTATAAGTAAATCTGAGTTCATTATCATATATTTCTAAAAAATCTACAATACGTAGGTTTATTAAGGTTACCCTTTTTTAGCCTAAAATTTCTTAAACTTATTCTTGACAAACATTAGCAAGATTTAGCGAACCTTTTCAATATTCGCAATTTCAAATCCTACTTTCTTATATAACATAAGTGCATCGTTATTCCATTTTGCAACGTGCAAGGTAATAGGTTCATTACTTTTTTCTCTAATATGTTGCATGCCCCATAATAAAAGCTGTTTGCCATATCCTTTATGTTGAAATTTTTTATTCACTATCAAATCATCTATCTCATTACCATAACATGCAATTGAACCGATGATTTCTCCTTGATTTATAAGTAAATAAATATCCTTAACCTTATCAACAATTTGCTTATAATCATTCAGGAAATTATATGGTTGAATATCAAGTGCTTTTCGCATTTCGTAAAAACATTCATTGTATATTCTCATATATTCTTGAAAGAACTCCACCTCGAAAGAAATACAAACAATATCACTTTTTTCAACACTATCATTATTGTACTTCATTTCATATGCTATTATTTCCATTACTTTATCAACCCCACAAATTCAAATTCTTGCATGCTTTCACACTCTCTGTAAGACTGAAAGTTTCGCATGTATATTTATAATAGCTAATAATATAATTACACCTGACAATATCGCTACTATTATTCCAATAACAGTACCCTTCATAGCCCCTTGGGCATGAAATAAATAGTCCGTGTAATCTTCATCCATATCTTCCTTTTCCGGTCTGCATTGTGTGCTAAACAAATTTATTCCTTTTTATAAGATGATTCGCCATCACGTATTATATCTTCTTCAAAGTTATTACCCTTGTGTAATCACAATGTATATCCTCTTGAACGCTTAGTCCATATCTCTCAAAATACGAATATAAATCCGTCTTTATAAATTTGCGATATGTTTTTGGTTCCAAATAATGAATCGGTGCAAATAATATTCTCTTAAATAACTGCTTACTTGGTTCCCATTCTGTTATAATAATTTCTCCACTATCCTTTAAAACCCGGGTTGCCTCTGTAATAAATTTTCCCGCAAGTTCCTCGTCCAGTTCATGTAAAACGAGAGAAATAAGGATTTTATCAAAATAATTAGATTTGAATTTAAGATGTGTCGCATCCATTTCAACCAATCTGATATTTTTTAGTCCATTTTTCCTTATTTTATTTTGAGCCACTTTCAGCATATCTTTAGACAAATCGATTCCTACAATTTTAGAATCTGTTTTTTTCTTGGCAATATTAATCGCATTTGTGGCTGTTCCGGTACACAAATCAAGAACTTTCTCATTTTCATATATTCTATCCAAAACAGCTTTTCTCGGACTTTTTGGGAAATTTCTAAAATAAATTACATCTAACAGGTCATAACCTTTCGATATTATTTTATAAAACACCTGCATATTATTTTACCTTTTTCCATTTGTGATAAATTCATCAACCACTTTAATGTACCCATCCGGATTAAACATGATAGCCAGATGCCCACCCTCTACTTCATGAATAACGGTAGGTTCACTCATCATATTGCACAGGGCTTCCTTTATATCGTCAGTGAAAGTTTTATCATCTACCGGCTCAATGATGAGAACTTTTCCCTTAAGATATTCATAATCTTGTTTCTTGTATAAGCCAAAGTGGTTTCTTAAATCTCCCAACAACTGTGTCATGTGAATAAAGTGTCCTTTACTCATTTCCGGCTTTAAAATACTGACCAATTCTTTTATGGTTTTATATGCTTTCTTGTCCCCATTCAGGTGTTTCTTAAACATCATAGGAAACATTGCCATAGCAATACCCATAGGCATTTTTTTATATTTCTTGATTCTCTTTGCCTCTTTCTCCTCATTGATCATATTCACAATACATTTCATTCCTTCAAATTTCAGTTCTGTTGAAAAAGAAGCAGTTGAAGTTAATAAAAGTCCACTTACAACATCCGAATGTTTTTTCGCAATAATCTGAGCCAATAGTCCACCATAGGATTGGCCCCAGAGATAAACATTCTCCGATTTTAAATATCTAATCAAGGTTGCAATGGCATCCGCTGTTTCATTGTTATCTTTGCAAAATAAAGGATATGGTATTGTAATAAGTGAATACTTATCCATAAGACTTCTCAAAAACAGAAAAAAGCCATCTGCAAGACCGGAGCCTCCTGCTAACACAACAATGGTTGCTGCAGCATCTTCTTTTTTGTAATATCTATACTTCATTTCATTACCATTCAACTTATAAACTTGAAATGGTGCAACTTTGTTATAATATTCCCATTCTTCCTGCACATTTATTTCCGATAAATTCATAATTTTTCTCCTAATGTCCACTCTATTTTATTATTTCTGTCCCTGTTGATAAGTATTTCATTTTATCTCCCATAACCGCTTTCATTCGCTTATACGCCTTGGGTCCGGTACAATGACAGGTATAATAAATACTGCCTTTTTGATTTAATGAAATCACTACACTGTCAATTATTTCATCACTTTCATACTTTCTTGTTGGGGGATTATAAAGATGAAATCCTCCAACCACCATATCTATTTCATCTGCAATAATCTGTTCTGCCCTATTTTGAATATTAACAATCCCTGCATGAGAGCAACCGGATATCAACAATTTTTCTTTCTCCGTAGAAATAATTAGATTCTGTTCGTGGCAAAAATCATCTAATACAATTTTCCCTTGCCTCTTCGAAAACAACACACTATTTGATTTCGAAGGATTATCCGACCTATCCACATTAGAAAATACAGTCAACTCTTCATCTATCACTGTCCTTCCTTCTGTATAAACTATCTGCTTATGATTAAGCAATGTTTTGTCCAATCCCACATTGAATGGAATACTTAAAACCTTAATATAATGTAGCTCAAACGCTTCTTTTCGGATATAAATCTTTGCTTTCTTATTCTGTTCCAGAAAAAATTTCAACGCTCCGCCATGATCCTTATGTCCATGTGAAATAATAACCGTATCTATATCGGATATATCAACATTCATTTTTAAAGCATTTTCTGCAAATAACTTATTTGGCCCAAGGTCAAACAAAATTTTATGATTAGGTGTCTCAATGTAAATGCATAATCCATGTTTACATCCATATTCTGAAGAAATCGAAGTATTCTCAACTAACGTCATCATTCTCAGCATTAAATTTATCCTCCCTCTAAATTATTCCAAATCCCAAAATGACACACTTGTGCATTTCTTTGCTTTATAATATAATTTCATCAAATAAAAAGCAATAACTACATGGAAAATGATACATATTTCGAACTTTGTGCCATTAACATTCTTATATCTAAGGAGGAGCTTATGTATTTTGAGGGAATTGAAGAAAATCAAACAAGACTTTGGATTATTAACAGTCTATTAGAACTACTGGAGCGAAAAGAATATCACGATATCACTATCAATATGATAGTTGAGCATGCCAATCTTGGCAGACGTACTTTTTATCGATATTTTAAAACCAAAGACGATGCCATGAAGTATATTACTGAATTATTAATGGACCAATTTGCTGATACCGTCATCCGAAATAATTCTCACGGCACCAAAGAAGTCGCAATTGCCTATTTCCAATTTTGGGAACAGCACATCGACCTTCTTCTATTATTAAAGAAAGCTCATTTACTATACTTTATTGAAGATAACCTCACAGAGCTTATTATACAGGTTGCCAAGAAGGTAAAACATATACCAGCAAATCTCCCTTTGGAACAGCTCGGCAAGCTTTACGAGAAACACCATTATGAATTTTCCATCAAGTTAGCAGGTTTTTGGAAGGCCACTATACTTTGGTGTGAAGAAAACCCCCGCAAAACTCCTGAAGAAATGGCCAAACTTATCAATGAATTATTTTCTTAATTCTTATTTAAAATCCCTACAGTCACATCAAACTGTAGGGATTAAACTATGCGTAAACTTCAAATTCTTTTGATAGAAGGAAAAACCATCCTCTTGCTTCAGCTCAATATACCCTAACTTCTTATAAAACGAATTTGTTCTAACATTCCAAATCGGCGTATCAAGGTTTACTTCCTTCACATTAGGATATATTTTTTCCACCAATCCCATTAAGGCGATACCATAACCTTTTTTGTGATGTAAACTATCTACAAATATTCTTCCAACATATAAGGATTCTTTATTTTCACTAAGAAAAAGAATTGCTCCGCCAATGAGCACATCATCCACTATTGCTTGGAACAAATGTCCCTCATTTAGCATTTGCTCATGCCAGATAACCGAATCATACTCAGGTGGATAGTCCCCAACTGCGCCTCCCACTGCTACATCTGTTTCAAACGCTCTCTTTGATATAGCAACAATTCTTTCTAATTGCGACCTTTCCGCATTCACTAATTTCATGTACCACTACTCCATAAATTCTTCTTATCTCTTCGACCAATTCAAATTTTCATCTTTAATCTCAAAACAAAATACTTTAAGATTTTTGATACCTTACACATATTTTAACCTCCTACAACTTCGAATTCATGCGTGCTTCCAATCTCTCTGTAAGACTGAAAGTTGTCTCCTCTACCAATATCCTATTCCATAGTTTCAAACTCATTTCTTAATATTGAAAAATATAATCTTCCAACATATTCTCCGTTCATATAGAAATAGTCTCTCAATGTTCCTTCATATACAAAACCACATTTTTCTATCACTCGTTTTGAAGGTGCATTGATAGTCTTAGTACAAATTTGAACCTTATGCAAATTCATTCTATCGAATCCATATGCAATAACTGCTTTTGTTGCCTCTGTTGCAAAACCTTTACACTGAAAATCCGAACCAATGCAATATTCAATTTCCGCAAAATGATTCTTACTATCAACCAAAAAATATGCTATCTGTCCTATACATTCACCCGTTGTTTTTTCAACAACAGCCCAACGATAATAGTCATTCTTTTCATAAGAACCTATATACTTGTCAAGCAATCCTTTTACCTCTTCTTTAGTAGCGTAAACTGGTTCAGAATATAATGATTGTATTTTCTCGTCTGCAACCCAATACTTAAGCATTGCGTCATCATCTGTATATTCGAACCTTCGAAGTATTAATCTCTCCGTCTCTATTGTATTTGTGCCACCGTGTGTAAGCATCTTTATTCCTCCGTAAAATTCAAATTCGTAATATATAGAGTGAAGAGTATACAACTCTTTGCTCTTTATTTTATGATGAAGGTGATTGGCCTACGAAATTTCAAATTGGGACACCACACCCGGGCAAAAATGTGTTAGCCAGCCTTCATTATTCTG
>JAZSDK010000069.1:0-16124 GCA_045531155.1 Faecalimonas sp.
TGAGGTCCAATCGGTCCGGCTACGCCAGCAGGCCCCTGAGGTCCAATCGGACCGGTTTCCCCAGCAGGCCCCTGAGGTCCAATTGGCCCGGTTTCTCCAGCAAGTCCTTGAGGTCCAACTGGTCCCGCTTCCCCAGTAGGCCCCTGAGGTCCAACCGGTCCGGCTACGCCCGCCGGCCCTTCAGGTCCAACCGGTCCGGTTACGCCCGCCGGCCCTTGAGGCCCAACAGGTCCTGCCTCACCTCTCGGCCCCATCGGTCCTTGAGGACCTCTTGGCCCAACAGGACCCCGTGGCCCAGGAGGACCAGGTGGACAGATTGGGCAATTTGGCTGGCAAGAGCAATCATCTCTTTCATCACAATTTGTCCCACATGGATTGCATTCTTTACAATCCTCATTACAGCATTGATTATTATTTAAAAAATTAAATCTACGCACAATAATCACCATATTCTTTATTTTTTTAGATATCTTTTTGAAGCAAATCCTGTCTGCCCTTTATAGACCACGTATAGCCAAACTGTACCGTCTGATTCTTTTGTGTAGTAGCCATAGCATTGCACTTTTTCTCCCTTTGGTATGGATGCAAGTATATCGTACTTGGTATTAGCGCCTGTACGAAGCTTTAAATCTGCTGTTGTCACTACATATGAGCCTGCTAAATTTTTATCAAAACTATTTGCATATTGTATTTTTGCAGTATCTTTATCATCCTGTACTTTTCCTCCAAATACTTCGCAAATGCCTTCTGCTATTCCAAGTGCGATTTTCTTACTCCAGCTCGGATCTAAAATATATTTTATATCAGTAGCAGAATCCATAAATCCACATTCTGTTAAACTAGCTGGCATTGTTGTTTTTCTAAGAACATAATAATTTGCTGTTATTGTTCCGTCGCTTCTATTTCCTTTAAGACCTGCCCTTGCAATTGCGTTCCTGTAAATCGCCTCTTGTGTCTCTGTGGTTATCCCGGAAGTGCCCGGATATACAAAAACGATTGTTCCACCACCAGTTCCGCCATTAATTCCGGCGTTATGATGAATGGAAGCGTAATAATCTGCGTTCCACGCATTAGCCTTTTGCACTCTATCAGCAAGAGATACATCTGCACTTCCATCAGTATCGTCTACTCGCATGATTTCATGACCTGCGCTTTTTAAATAGGTTCCAAGAGCATCTGCCACTCGATTATTTAACACCCATTCTCGCGTTTCGTTTTCATCAAGACTTTTCGGACATCTTTTTCCAGCTGTGTTTAATCCGTGTCCTGCATCAATCACTATCTTTGCCAATATAATCCTCCTCTCCACTATATTATTTTACTTATAGAATATTCTCAAGAGTTGATTTGGACACACGAGAAAGTTATAGACTAAAGGTGGAGAAAGAGTATGCTGGTGGACTGATTACTTTTTCTGACCATGCGCACAATTTATTTGCAAGATGGTTAGAAAAAATATCGGGATGGACACATTTTTTCTTACCATAATATAACGCAAGAGTCTAGTGGTTAGAAAATGCAGGTGCCTAGTGGCAGAATTTCTTACCAAAGAATAGTATCAAGAAGGTATGGGTAGAAGGGACAGTAAATGACAACAAGACAGGATGAACCGCTTAAGCTCTTATTACGAAAAAAACTCCAGTGAACATCAAATTCACTGGAGTTAATTCGTTTGTATTTACTATATTAAACTTCCTATTTCGCTTGCTCAAGAGCAAGAGTAATTGTTGTAGCGTCACAAACTTCTGTTGGTCCGTAGTACTGGATAGCACCTGGATATACGAAGCATGTGTCTTCAGCCCATTCCGCGCGATGTGCTTCGAAGTATTTGAATGGAGCACCATCAAGTTCTACAAGAGCTTTCTTGATTACCGGTTTGTCTTCACCATGTCTTCTTTCGATGTTCATCATCTTTGTGATTGGCATACCACCCGCAACCCATTCACTAGCTGGGCTAGATAGGTTAGAGATTTTTGACAAGTAACCATTGTAACCATATTGGATTAACATGAATGCATTGTATCCTAATGAGTAGCAGTAGTCTGAGTCAAAGTTTGAAGGGAAAGCACATCTTCCTTCGTATCCTAAGAAGTGGTGAAGTGCACCAAACTTGCCATTGTAACTACCAGCTGCTTTTCTGGCTTCCAAATTATCTTTTACAAGAGCAGAGAACAATTTTTCTGATTCAATCAAAGACACTTGTACGTTTCCGTGAGGGTCTCTTTCTAAGAATAATTGTTGTTGAATCGCTTCTGGAAGGATTGCAAATACTTCCATAGATTCTTTTGTCAAACCGCTTTCGATAAATGAATATTTTTCAGCCCATGTAGGAAGTGCATTGAATTCATCAGCTTTGCTTCCTGCAAGAAGTTCGTTAATTTCTTGAATAAGTACTGAGAATTCAGGAACGAATTCTACAACACCTTCAGGGATGATAGCAACACCAAAGTTCATTCCTTTAGCTGCTCTCTTAGCTACTGAATCAGCAATGTAATCTGTAATCTGAGCAAGAGACATTTTCTTTGCAGCAACTTCTTCTGAAACCAAGCAAATATTTGGTTGAGTTTGAAGAGCACATTCCAAAGCAACGTGAGAAGCAGAACGTCCCATAACTTTGACGAAGTGCCAGTATTTCTTAGCAGAGTTTGCATCTCTTTGAATGTTACCGATGATTTCGCTATATGTCTTTGTAGCTGTATCGAAACCAAATGAACATTCGATATCTTCGTTCTTAAGGTCACCGTCGATTGTCTTAGGACATCCGATTACTTGAACCCCTGTACCTTTTGCTGCAAAGTATTCAGCAAGTACGCCGGCGTTTGTGTTGGAATCATCACCACCGATGATAACGATAGCTGTGATACCGTGTTTTTTACAAACATCAGCAACGATAGCAAATTGTTCTTCAGATTCCAATTTTGTTCTACCAGAACCAATAATATCGAAACCACCTGTGTTTCTGAATTGGTTGATATATTCGTCATCAAAAATCAAGTAATCATCTTCAATAAGTCCACTTGGGCCGCCTTTAAATCCGTAAAGAACGTTTTCTTTGTTAGTTGCTTTCAATGCGTCATATAAACCGCAAACAACGTTGTGTCCACCTGGTGCCTGTCCACCGGAAAGAATAACACCTACCACTTGTTTCTTAGCTTCGGATGTATTTTGTCCCTTCTGGAAAGTGATTTCCTTTTTACCATAAGTATTAGGGAAAAGAGCTTTGATTTTTTCCTGATCAGCTACGCTCTGAGTTTCTGCTCCTTCTTTTACGCAAATATCTGCAATGCCGTTTCTAAGCATTCCAGGAAGTTTTGGAGAATACTCGTATCTAGCTGTTTGTAACGATGAAATTTTCATAATTACCTCTCCTTTAATAAAATTTGTACGGAACCATTTTAATATATTTTCATTATAAAGTAAACCATTATGAGACATTTTTGTCATAAATTCCCGTCTTGTAGGCGGATATCTGTAAATGCTAAAATACATACAGATTATTTGTAGGGTAAAGCCTTATAACGGAATAAAATTCGGCAAAAAGGCTCAACCTACCAATAGAAGAAATATGTGGAAAAGGAGACAAATATGAAAGAAAAAATCTTTGGTATACTTCAGCGTGTTGGAAGATCTTTTATGCTTCCAATCGCTATTCTGCCGGTTGCTGGATTATTGCTGGGAGTCGGTGGTTCGCTAACAAATGAAACCATGTTAGAAACATATGGGCTCTTAAATGCAATGGGGCCAGGAACAATTCCCTACGCAATCTTTACCGTAATGAGTAAAGCAGGGGATATTGTATTTGGAAATCTGCCGATTATATTTGCAATAGGTGTTGCAATCGGTATGGCAAAAAAAGAAAAAGAAGTAGCAGCTCTTTCGGCTGCAATTGCATTTTTTATTATGCATGCGTCTATCAACGCACTCATCACCATTACAGGTGGCGCGGAGGAAATGCTCAGCGGTGCAACGGCATCGGTGGTTGGCATCACCTCCCTGCAAATGGGTGTATTTGGTGGTATTATTGTAGGTCTTGGTGTTGCGGCCTTGCATAACAAATTTTACAAAATTGAATTGCCGCAGGTGTTGTCCTTCTTTGGAGGTACTCGTTTCGTACCAATTATCAGTGCACTTGTTTACACCGGTGTTGGTATTGTAATGTTTTTCGTCTGGCCGATAATTCAGTCAGGAATCTATGCCGTAGGTAACGTGGTTCTGAATTCTGGTTATGCAGGGACTTGGGTGTACGGTTTGATGGAAAGACTTTTGATTCCTTTCGGACTGCATCACGTATTTTACCTTCCGTTCTGGCAGACAGCCCTTGGCGGTACTATGGAAATTCAAGGCGTGCTTGTAGAAGGCGCGCAGAACATTTTCTTCGCACAGCTTGCAGACCCGAACGTAACCAAGTTTGCAGTGTCGGCAACAAGATTTATGTCAGGTAAATTCCCGCTCATGATTTTCGGTCTTCCGGGAGCGGCGCTTGCGATGTACCGCACCGCGAAACCGGAAAAACGTAAACTGGTTGGAGGGTTACTGCTTTCCGCAGCGTTGACCTCTATGCTGACCGGTATTACAGAGCCGTTGGAATTCACCTTCCTCTTTGTAGCCCCGTTATTGTACGGAATACACTGTGTACTTGCAGGTGCAGCATACATGCTGATGCACATTTTCGAGGTGGGGGTTGGTATGACCTTCTCCGGCGGTATCATCGACTTAACCCTGTTTGGTATCATTCAAGGAAATGCGAAGACAAACTGGATATGGGTAGTGATTGTGGGTATTGCTTACTTTATCGTGTACTATCTGCTGTTCCATTTCCTTATTGTGAAGTTAGATCTTAAGACACCAGGACGTGATGACAACGAGGAAGTGAAGCTGTACCGCAGAAGTGATGTGGAAGCTCGTAAAAATGCAGCTAACACGGAGAGGAAGGCGGAGGATGAACTGTCCGAACAGATTTGCAACGGTCTGGGTGGAAAGAAAAATATTTCTGATGTGGACTGCTGTGCAACCAGACTTCGTTGTACCGTGCACAAGGCGGAGCTTGTAAATGATGAATTGCTAAAATCTACGGGTGCCTCCGGCGTGATTCACAAAGGAAACGGTGTGCAGATTATTTACGGACCTCGCGTAACCGTAATCAAGTCAAACTTAGAAGACTATTTGGAGACAGCGCCAGATGTGGAACACACTGAACAAAACATTCAACCTGCTTCAAATAAAGAGCGCGCTGCAGCATTTGCCCAACCAGCTTCAAATAAGGAGCGCACTGCAGGGAACGCAATCGTGATTTACAGTCCCGTAACCGGAATTGCAGCAGACTTATCCACAGCCCCGGACGAGGCATTTGCGCAAAAAATGATGGGAGACGGTGCAGTGGTTAAACCGACAGACGAAATCGTCTGTGCGCCAACGGAGGGTGAGATTAGCTTTGTATTTGAAACAAAGCATGCGATTGGATTTACCACAGACAGCGGAATCAGTATGCTGCTTCACATGGGAATCGATACCGTGAAATTAAACGGAGACGGCTTTAAAGTATTTGTAAAAAATGGGCAGAAGGTGGCAAAGGGTGAACCGCTTATGGAATTAGACCTTGCATTTTTAAATCAACAGGCACCATCCATGGTTTCTCCAATCTTGTGCACAGAGTTAGAACCGAACCAATCCATTAAGCTGCTGGCAGAAGGCCCTGTTAAAGCAGGAGATCCACTCTTTGAAATAATAGACAAATGAGCCTGACATAATGAACGGATGACAGGTGACGAAATACAAAAATAATGTTAAAATAGGAGGAGATGAAATGAAACAATTTCAATTTACAATTACAGACCCGGTTGGGCTTCATGCAAGACCAGCAGGACTACTTGTAAAAGAAGTAAAACAATATGAATCAAAAATAACAATAACAAAAGATGGAAAATCCTCAGATGCGTCTAAACTTATGATGCTTATGAGCATGGGAGTAAAAAACGGTGATACCGTTACTGTGGAAGTATCAGGTGCAGACGAAGACAAGGCTGTTGCTGAGTTAGAGGCATTTTTCAAAGCAAATCTATAATTTGAGGTGATAACATGGACACTTACACAGGTAAATCTATTTTTAACGGAATTGCCATTGGACGGATTCTGTTTTATAAAAAAGGTGAACAGGCAGTCAAGCGTGTGAAGGTTCAGGATACCCGTGCAGAAGTGGCCCGTTATGAAAATGCAAAGCAATGTGCCATGAAGCAGCTTCACGAGCTGTACGAAAAAGCCGTGGAGGAAGTAGGCGAAGTAAACGCCATGATTTTCGAGGTGCATCAGATGATGCTCGAAGACGATGATTATAACGAGTCCATTTATAATATCATACAAAAAGACTCAGTGAACGCAGAGTTTGCGGTTGCAACCACGGGAGATAATTTCTCCCGAATGTTTGCGGAAATGGAAGATGAGTATTTCAAGGCTAGGGCTGCAGACGTGAAGGACATTTCTGAACGCATTGTAAATGTGCTTGTGGGCGCCACTTCAGGGAAGGACCTAACAGAGCCGGTTATCCTGGTGGCAGATGATTTGGCACCAAGCGAAACCGTACAGATGGATAAGTCCAAGCTACTTGCATTTGTAACCCTTCACGGCTCTGCAAATTCGCATACGGCTATCCTGGCAAGAACCATGAATATTCCTGCGCTTATTGGCGTTGACATTGATGAGAGCTGGAACGGGAAAATGGCTGTGGTAGACGGCAAGCATGGCAAATTAATTGTGGACCCAGAGTTCTCCGTTCTGGAGCAATATATGGCGGAAAAGAAAAAGGAAGAAGATGCAAGAGCCCTTCTTGCAGAATTAAAAGGTTTGCCGGACATCACAAAAGACGGGAAGGAAATCAAACTCTACGCCAATATCGGAAGTGTGGCTGATGTGACAAATGTGCTCGCAAATGATGCAAATGGTATCGGCTTGTTCCGAAGCGAGTTTTTGTATTTAGAAAAAAATAATTATCCTACAGAAGAGGAACAATTTATTGCATATAAAACAGTGGCTCAGAACATGGCAGGAAAGAAGGTCATTATCAGAACCCTGGACATCGGCGCTGACAAGCAGGTGGATTATTTCCAAATGGACAAAGAAGAGAATCCAGCTATGGGCTACCGTGCAATCCGTATCTGTCTGGACCGTGTGGATATTTTCAAAACTCAGCTTAGAGCCATTTATCGAGCGTCTGCATTTGGAAATATTTCCATTATGTTTCCAATGATTATCTCTCTTGCGGAAGTGCAGCAGGTGAAAGCTATCTGCAAGGGAGTGAAGCAAGAGTTAGAAGAGAGCGGCATTAGTTATGGTGATGTGGAATTGGGAATTATGATTGAGACTCCGGCGGCTGCAATGATTAGCGATATTCTCGCAAAAGAGGTGGATTTCTTCAGCATTGGAACCAATGATTTAACACAGTACACCCTGGCAATTGACCGTCAAAATCCAAAGCTGGACCACATTTATGATGCGTACCATCCGGCGGTGATGCGCATGATTCAGATGGTCATCGACAATGGCCATAAGGAAGGATGCTGGGTTGGTATCTGTGGGGAGCTTGGAGCAGACACGAAATTGACGGAAACATTTATAAATATGGGAATCGATGAACTATCGGTATCACCGACATTTATACTTCCAATTAGAAAAATAATAAGAGAACTGTAGCGGTTATTGGTGTGTATAATGAAAAAACTTGTATCTTTCTAACCGAAAAATGCAAGTTTTTTTCATATACGAACGAAATGTTTAGCGGTTCAGCCACCAGATTCCAAAGTTTAGATATGCTGCAAATGTCACCCATAGCAAATATGGGATGTTCAAGTAGGCAGCAGTGGTGGAAATCTTTGAAAAGCTTCTTATCATCAGTATAATTAACACCCACAGTAAAAGAATCCAGATAAATGAGAAGAAATACCACTCAAAATTAAAGAAGAAGATGGACCATAGGAAGTTCACAATCAACTGATAACGGTAAATCATCAGCGCGTCGTCAATCTGTTCATAGCTTGCATCGGAAACCCTAATTATGTAAGCAGAGATACCCATGAGTGTATAAAGGATGGTCCACACAACCGGAAACAGCCAGCCGGGTGGTGAGAGTGGCGGTTTCGTCAGCATCTGAAAGTCCTGCATGGCATTACGGGTTAGTAAGCCAGCGGCAGCTCCCACAAGCAAAGGGAGCGCAATTGATTTTATAAGTGCGCCTCTATCTATTTTCATAAAAATACACCTCCAATATAAGGTATGAAGGTGTATCGGTTTTTATGAAGATATAAATCAAAGTAACTATTCAGAGCCAACCTCGAAAACACGTTGTGTTTCCTCGGTGTGGCGTATCCGCCAAACAAAATTTTAAAAACATACTTAAAAATGCAAGCATTTCACGTATGTTGTATAAAATTTTGCTTGGCTCTGAACAGTTACAAGTTAAAATATTTATCAAATTCTGCTGGATGCGGAATCTTAGACATTTCCAAGCATTCTTTTCTCTTCATGGCGATGAAGTTCTTAATCAAATGTTCTGGGAATACGCCACCGGCTGTCAAGTAATCGTGGTCAGCTTCCAGTGCATCCAAGGCATCATCCAAACGTGTTGGGAGAGAAGATAATTTCGCTTTTTCTTCCTCCGGAAGAGAATACAGATTCATATCGTATGGTCCCCAACCATTTGCATGTGGGTCAATCTTGTTCTTAATACCATCAATACCAGCCATCAAAAGAGCTGCGTAGCAAAGGTATGGGTTACAAGTTGCATCCGGGTTACGAATCTCGAAACGACGAAGCTTCGGAGACTTCGCGTAGGCAGGAATACGGATAACTGCACTACGATTTGAAGTTGCATAACCTACAGTTACAGGGGCCTCAAATCCAGGAACCAATCTCTTAAATGAGTTGGTGCTTGGGTTCGTAATCGCGCAAAGTGAAGAAATGTGTTTTAGCAGACCACCCATGAAATAATGAGCAGTTTTGCTCAAATGTGAATAGCCTTCATCATCTGAGAAAACAGGTTCTCCATTTTTCAAAAGTAACATATGTACATGCATACCATTTCCAGCCTCGCCGTAAACAGGCTTTGGCATAAAGGTTGCAACCTTGCCATATTTCAAAGCAGTATTGTGGATGACATATTTAATCATCATGGTGTTGTCAGCCATCTTTGACATTTGTCCAAGCATCGGCTCGATTTCAAACTGTCCGGCTGCACCAACCTCTGGGTGATGGTACTTGATTTCAATGCCCATCTTCTCTAATTCCAGACACATTTCCGAACGACATTCGTATGTGCGGTCAAATGGTTTCGCAATGTGGTAGTTCTTCTGATGCGGAACCACACAGCCTAAGCCATGGTTCGCACTGTTCCAGTATGCCTGCTCGCAGTCAACTGAAAAACCGATGGAATCCGGCTGCAAGGACCAGCCAACCCGGTCAAACATATGGAATTCAAATTCCGGTAAAATCAGCATGGTATCTGCAATGTCGCAATCCTTCATATATTGCTCTGCAGCCTGCACAATATTTCTTGGATATTGGTCGAGTGGACGGTTCTCCGGATAATCGATAATCATCGCATTCCCTGTAATTGATAAAGTAGGTACCTCGCAGTAAGGGTCAATCACTGCAGTATCCAAATCAGGGATAAATACCATATCACTCTTTTCCACTACTGCGTAGCCATAGTTGGAAGCGTCAAAACCGATTCCGTTTGCCATAGTCTCCTGCGTAAATTGTGAAGCCGGAATGGTTACGTGGCGGAACTGCCCGTTGATGTCTACGATTTTAAAATCGACCATCTTAATGTCTTGTTCCTGAATAAGCTTCATGATGTCTTCTGCTGTTCGTTTCATTGTTTTTCCTCCATAAAAATTTCCGATAATTTATATTATTAGAATACTTGAAAATAATAAGAAATGCAATAGTTTTTGAAAATAAATCAGAACACCTGTTCGAGAAAATGCTTGCAAATGTGGAGAAGTGGAATTATACTTGATATGTAAGAAAGATATAAGCGGGCGATATGTATCTTACGCGTACATTGTTTAAGTACTGGGTGTATGGTATGTGCGGTGCGTGTGATATGCGTAGGTAAAAGATATGTTGGTTAAAACCGCGTTGTGCAAGGAGAGGGGGAGATGCCGTGGGTGACAGAATTTATATTTGCATAGATTTAAAATCATTTTATGCATCCGTGGAATGTCGGGAACGAGGCTTGGATCCAATGACGACACCACTTGTAGTGGCAGACCCGGACCGTACGGAGAAAACCATCTGCCTTGCAGTATCTCCTGCCTTAAAGAAGCTTGGAATCCCTGGAAGATGTCGCGTGTTCGAGATTCCCAAAGGGATTGATTATATTATGGCGCCTCCACGTATGCAGTTATATATTGACTATTCAGCGGAAATTTACAGCATTTATCTCAAATACATTGCCAAAGAAGATATCCATGTGTATAGCATTGACGAGGTTTTCATGGATGTGACGGATTACCTGGTGATGTATCAGATGACGGCGAAGGATTTGGGGATAACCATCATGCAGGATGTGTATAAGACCACCGGAATCACGGCAACCTGTGGAATCGGGACGAATCTTTATCTTGCCAAGGTTGCCCTGGATATCACCGCAAAGCACGTGGAGGACCATATCGGGATTTTGGATGAAAATATGTATTGCAAAACCCTGTGGAAGCATAAGCCACTGACGGATTTTTGGCGCATCGGGAGGGGTATCGCCAATCGCTTGGAGACTCAGGGCATCTATACCATGGGGGATATCGCCAACGCGGATGAGGATATGCTGTATTGCATGTTCGGAATAGATGCAGAGCTTCTAATCGACCACGCCTGGGGACGAGAGACCACGTTAATGTCGGATATCAAGTCCTATCGAGCGAAAACCAATTCCATCACCAGTGGGCAAGTGCTACCACGAGATTACTCCTATGAGGAAGGAAAATTAATTATCAAAGAAATGGCAGATTTGCTTTCCCTAGAGCTAGTCGAAAAAGGGCTGGTGACAGATTCCATTACCCTCCATGTGGGGTACTCCAATCGCTATGCATCCAAACCGGCACACGGAACCATTAGCATGACGGTTACCACCAGTTCCGCCCGCCAGATCGTTGCTTATACGGAAAGACTGTATGAGCAGATTGTAAATCCCTATCAGTTTGTACGTCGGATGCATATTACCTTTAATCGTGTCATTGACGAAGTCTATCGTCAGTATGATTTGTTCACTGACCCAGAGGATATGGAACGGGAGTTACAGCTTCAGAAAGCCATGCTGGACATTAAGGGTAAGTATGGCAAAAATGCAATTCTAAAAGGCATGAATCTGGAGAAAGGCGCAACAACCATCGAGCGAAATCAGCAGATAGGAGGGCATAAAAGTGGTTAGATATAAGATGAGCCGAGAGGAGAGGGCAAAGCAGTTCATGCCCTTTGCCGCACTGAAAGGTCATATGGAGGCACTACGCATGCGGGAGAAAATCGTGGTGGAACGTCGGGAACTCTCCGAGGAATATAAGGAAGAATTAGACCGGAAGCTGAGACAGGTGCGCAAAAATAACATCGTTACGGTGGTGTATTTCTGCAATGGGGAGTACTTGAAAATGACAGGGATGGTGTCGAAGATAGATGAGACGGCGAGGGTGCTGAAGGTTGTGAATACGAAGATAAAGTTTGAAGATTTGTATGAAGTAGGATTACTTTACAATGTGTGAAAAGTGTTGTAAAATGTCGAATTAGGGGGAAACAATATGAATTCGATTATTTACAATCCATTACAGGAGTATCAAAATAAGTTCAAAGCTCTTCACTTACAGAATGTTAACAATTTTTTTGAGAAACTTGTGGAACAATCTAATGTTGATATTGAAGAAAATAGGACAACAGTCCAGCAATACAATGAATATAAAGATAATGTCAAAAAGTTGAAAAGAAAACTGAACTTATATAGGGTTCTAAGAGTTTTAATGATAATTACCATTATACTTATTCCACTGGTTGTACTAAGGACTACGCCTAAAATCAGGGGATTAAGAGATGAAATAGAATTTGCGGATAAAAAGGCAGAAGAACTTTTGGCAACTGCGACTCAACAAATGGCACCACTCAATAAAATTTTTACAGATAGGGATGCATTAGATTTAATACAAGAAACCATTCCATTAATGTCATTTGAGTTATGTTTTTCTGCAGAACAAGAACTTGACATGAAAGTCAACTACGATTTTAATGAGTATATTCCGGATGAACAGTCAACTTTAGATGTCTTAGCTGGTAGATATAATGAAAACCCGTTTTTGTTTGAAAATAAATTGATTCATAGGATGGGGACAGAAACTTATCATGGATATAAAACAATTTCATGGACGGAAACCTATCGGGACAGCAATGGGAAACTGTGTAGAAGAACAAGAACACAGACTCTACATGCAACCGTAACAAAGCCAAAACCATATTATAGTAATCAGGTTGTTCTTAACTATGGTTCTCAAGGAGGTCCAGACTTGTCTTTTAGTCGCGATGCTTCTCATTTAGAAAGAAAAAGTGAGAAAGAAATAGAAAGACATGTAAAAAGAGGCGAGAAAAAGTTAAAAAGAATGACGGACAAAGCAATTAGTCAAAATAAAGATTTTATGAGCATGTCCAACTCAGACTTTGAAGTTCTATTTGATGCTCTTAACAGAACTAATGAAGTTCAATTCAGAACACTTTTTACACCATTGGCTCAAACAAATATGGTTGATTTGATTTTATCAAAGAGTGGCTATGGTGACGATTTTGAATTTATTAAATCAAAGCGTATGAATCGGATTGTTTCGAATCATAGCCAAGGCAGATTAATTAATTTATTGCCAAGCAGTTATACATCCTATTCTTTTGATATAATTAAAGATAATTTCATTGGTAAAAATGTTGAATTTTTTAAGGCAGTATATTTTGATTTTGCACCAATCTTAGCGATTCCGATCTATCAAGAACGACCGGTGCATTCTTTGAAACCACTACCTGATTATTCGCAAATATATGCTCGCAAAGAATGTGAAGCTCTGGCAAATAGGGTGCCCCATAAATACATTGTGCATCCAAATACGAAAACAAAAGCAATTTTGAAGTCATCATATGTGCAGTCAAAAAACAAAACAGATGAAACGTGTATCACAGCATATTCTTATGACATCGAGAAAAGAGTAGATGTGGTGTCGGTACGAGGCGATGATGGACGTTATCATAATGTTTCAGTACCATGGGATGAGTACATACCGTTAAAGGCAAGTAACCATTTTTATGTTACAGAGTCAAATATGATTCAAAATGAAAAAGTGTTGGCAAAAAGAAATAACTTGTGTTTATTTACTACAAATTCATAGAACAAAGGAGAGAAACAAAATGTCAAATCAATTAGATGAACTTAATCCAGAAATCAGAGAAGAGGGTCTGGATACAAATGTTATTGTAAAAAAAATTTCGGCAGAAGTCGGTGTTGGTTCAACTGTGTTTGAAATCATATTATGGGTAATGGGAATTCTCCCTGGATTGATATTTTTATTTATGAAAATTAATGCACAAAAGCATTTTGATCAATTACAACAAAAAATTCAGAGAAATGCATCTCAGATTGATAATTATCTTGAACAGAGAGTAATGGTACTTCAAAACTGTGCCAAACTTTTAGATAAAGCTATAGATCTTGATAAGAGTACGTTTGAAAATATTGCCAAGTATAGATCTGGCAATGCAGATGATTCGGATGTTGCTCGAAACGAAATCGGTGGACAGATTGAAACTATTTCAAGAGATATTAATGTTGCTGTGGAAAATTATCCAGATTTGGCTGCTCATCGTGAAATCATGGATGCAATGCAACAAAACATGTATTTGCAAAGAGAAATTACTGCAGCAAGAGAACTTTATAATGATACGATAAATGAGTGGAACAAAGATATCTTTGCTTGGCCGACAAAGAAGATTGTAGCAGCAAAGAATGGCTATACCACAAGAATCCCGTTTGCTGCATCTAAGGAAATTAAAGAAAAAGCAAAGGATGTGTTTTTCTAGAAAAGGAGAACGTTTGGTGAGTCATAGTAGTATAAAAGAATAAATTAAGTGGTATTCCGGTAATAAAGGTGTGTTTATTACCGGAATATTTTATATTGTAGATATTAATATGAAAGCAATTGACCAAGCATTTAGCATTCTATATAATTAAAATAAAAACAATGTAAAAAAATGGATTATATAAAAGAGATATGTGTACAACAGATGGAAATTAATTGGTGAGGAGGAACATTATGCCTTTAAAATTGGATGACAAGTTAGTTGTTGGAATATCTTCTAGAGCGTTGTTTGATTTAGAAGAGGAGAATAAAATATACGAAGAGCAAGGGGTAAAGGCTTATTCAGAATATCAACTTGAACATGAGAATGATATATTAAAACCTGGAACAGCATTTCCACTAATTAAAGCGCTACATAAATTAAATAGTGATGGTAAGTATCTCACAGAAATAATAGTCATGTCAAAAAATAGTGCAGACACAAGTTTGCGTATTTTTAATTCTATTAAACACTATGGATTGAAGATAAGTCGAGCAGCGCTGGTTAGTGGTGCACCGATTGCACCATATCTTAACGCATTTAGGACAGACTTGTTTTTATCGGCAAACGAAAATGATGTACAAGAAGCTATTAATGCGAATGTAGCAGCAGGAATAATATGCTCACATTCAGAGTTTCCAATTAACGCAGACGAAGAGATCGAACAAATCAGAATTGCTTTTGATGGAGATGCAGTAATTTTTTCTGATGAGTCAGAAAAAATATTCCAAAAACAAGGTTTAGAAGCATTTGCAAAACATGAACAATTGAATGCAAAGAACCCATTACCAGAAGGACCGTTTGCAAAGTTGTTAAAGACAATCTCAGTAATACAGCAAGGATTCGATGAAGATGAGGCACCAATTCGTACTGCATTAGTAACAGCAAGAAACGCACCAGCTCATGAGAGGGTTATTCGTACTTTGCGAGCTTGGGATATTCGAATTGACGAAGCATTCTTTTTGGGTGGAATTGAAAAGAGCGAAGTGCTAAAAGCATTTGGGGCTAATATATTCTTCGATGACCAAACAGTACATACAGAACCAGCGTCAAAAATGGTACCTGCAGCCAGAGTTCCATATAAGCAGAACATAGATTGCAAAGAGTAAGAAAACACAGGATTCAATTTTAACAAATTGGAATGAGGAATAAATGACACAGCAAGAAAAGATATTATTCTTATCAGATAAAATAAAAGAGTTAAATAAAATAACTTCCGAAATAGAAGAAGTCTTTCCAGAGAAATCGTTTAAATTAGACGGAATACTTGTGGGAAATATTGTAGAAATACTAACAGCACAAGCATATGGAATCACATTATACAGACAATCTGAGAAAACTCATGATGGGGAAGTGAATGGAAAAAAGGTTCAGATAAAGGGGACACAAGGAAATGGTTCTATTGTTTTTAGAGAAGAACCAGATTATTTGCTTGTAGAGTACTTGGACAAAGACACTGGAACAATCAAAGAAATCTATAATGGTCCAGGAGCGTTAGTGTGGCAATATAGAAGTTATGTACCGAGTATGAATCATTATACCATTCGAGTTAACAAATTGTTGGAGGTAAATGCGACTGTTAAAGAAGTAGACCGTATTACCTCATTATATACAATAGAAAAATATAAGAAAAACACAACGGTAATCAAACAAAAAGAGAGAAGCAAAGAAGGAAAAACGTTAGTTGTAGGTTATGTGAATAGAAACAATCAGGAAAACAAGGGTTGTTTGAATAAGCCAGGTAATCATTATAATCAGATGGCATATTTAATGCATTGCAACATTTGTGGACATGAATATGAGGCAAATGGGTGTGATGTTGCAATAAGGAAATGTCCGAAATGTATGTGAGAAAATACGCAAGGAGGTAACAAAATGTTAGTTTTAGTATACAGAAAATGCAGCACATGCATAAAAGCTCTAAAATGGTTAGAGGAAAACAATATTGAATTTGTAGAACGCCCAATTAAAGAGCAAAATCCTACCTACGAAGAGTTAAAGGC
>JAZSDK010000146.1:0-8790 GCA_045531155.1 Faecalimonas sp.
TGAAGGAAAGATTCATCCGGTAAGATATGAAAATTATTTAGAAATGTACAATGAACTGAAAGAGAAAAGGAGATATTAGCATGACAATTTTAGCCCCATCAATGCTCTCAGCAGATTTTAAAGAATTAGGCAAGGAAATTCAAGCAATTGAGGAAAATGGAGCGAAATACTTACATTTTGATGTGATGGATGGGATTTTTGTGCCAAGCATTTCATTTGGTATGCCCGTATTAAAATCCATTCGTTCAGGAACGAACCTGGTTTGTGATGTGCATTTAATGATTACGGAACCAATTCGTTATGTGGAAGATTTTGCAAAAGCAGGCGCAGATTTGATTACCATTCATTTAGAAGCCTGCGAGGATGTGGATGCCACAATTGCTAAAATCAAGGAATGCGGATGTAAAGTTGGTATCTCTATTAAACCGAACACTCCTGTTTCGGCACTACAGCCTTATTTAGAGAAGGTTGATATGATTTTAATTATGTCTGTAGAGCCGGGGTTCGGAGGACAGAAATTCATTCCAAGTTCACTTGAAAAAATAGCGGAAACAAAGGCTATGATTGATAAAAATGGTTTGAGTGTAGATATTCAAGTGGATGGCGGAATCTACACCCATAATGTGGAAGAGGTATTAAAAGCAGGAGCTAATATTATTGTGGCTGGTTCGGCTGTATTTAATGGTGATACGAAGCAAAACACAATCGATATGATGGAAATATTAAATAAATATGAGTAAAAAAGCAGTAATTATCAGTGGCGGCACAATTGATGATAAATTTGTGCTACAGATGTTAAATGAAATACAAGCAGATTATGTGATCGCAGTGGATAAGGGACTTCAGTTTTTATATCGCAATCAAGTGATGCCTACGCATATTGTAGGAGATTTTGATAGTGTGGAAACAGAACTGGTGGAGTATTATGAAAAACAAACCCAGGTACCAATTCAGAAGTTCAGACCGGAAAAAGATGCATCAGACACAGAGATTGCATTGCATCTGGCTATTGAATTAGGTGCAGAGAAGGTTTGGATTTTCGGAGGTACGGGTTCCCGCCTTGACCATGTTATGGCAAACATTCAGATTTTAAAAATTGCCCATGACCAAGGGATAAAGGCATATTTGCAGGATATAAACAATCGCATTTCCCTGGCAGAAAAAGAAGTGAAACTTTATAAAGGGGATTGTTTTGGAGATTATTTTTCTATATTCCCGTTTGGTGGAATTGTGGAGGATATTTCCATCGAAGGTGCAAAATATCCGCTTTCTCATTACAGACTTTGCCCAAACAGCAGTATGTGTGTGAGTAATGAGCTGAAGGAAAATGAAGTGAAGATTACGTTTCCAATCGGAACGATTATTTTGATGGAGACTAGGGATAGTTATATTTAGAGACAAAGGAGATAGATAAATTATGAAATTAGGAATTGTGGGATTACCAAATGTAGGAAAAAGTACATTGTTTAACTCATTGACAAAAGCGGGAGCAGAATCGGCAAATTATCCGTTCTGTACTATTGACCCAAATGTAGGTGTTGTTACCGTGCCGGATGAACGATTAAATGTACTTGGCGATATGTACAATACAAAGAAAATTGTACCGGCGGCAATTGAATTTGTTGATATTGCAGGTTTAGTAAAGGGTGCTTCAAAAGGAGAAGGTCTAGGAAATCAATTCCTTGCAAACATCCGTGAAGTAGATGCCATTGTACATGTAGTAAGATGTTTTGAAGACAGCAATATCGTCCATGTAGATGGAAGTATTGCGCCTCTCCGTGATATTGAAACCATTAACCTGGAATTGATTTTTTCAGATATTGAAATCTTGGAGAGACGTATTGCGAAGGCTGTAAAAGTGGCTCGCAATGACAAAGCGGTAGCAAAGGAATTGGAACTGTTGGAAAGAGTAAAAGCCCACTTAGAAAATGACAACATGGCAAGAAGCTTTGAAGTAAATGATGAAGATGAACTTGCATTATTAGAAAGTTATAACTTGCTCACGTATAAGCCGGTTATCTTTGCTGCAAATGTGGCAGAGGATGACCTGATGGATGATGGAGCAAGCAACGAAGGCGTACAAGCTGTCCGTGAATTTGCAACCAAAGAAAACTGTGAAGTATTCGTTGTGTGCGCGCAGATTGAGCAGGAAATTGCAGAATTAGAAGATGATGAAAAGAAGATGTTCTTAGAAGACCTCGGTCTTAGCGAATCTGGTCTTGAGAAATTAATTAAAGCAAGCTACAGCTTACTTGGACTTATCAGCTATCTGACGGCAGGAGAGCCGGAGGTACGTGCATGGACTATTAAAAAAGGCACAAAGGCTCCGCAAGCCGCAGGAAAGATCCACTCAGATTTTGAACGTGGATTTATTCGTGCGGAAATCGTCAGCTATGATGATTTGATGGATTGTGGAACCTATACGGCTGCAAAAGAAAAAGGACTTGTACGTTTGGAAGGAAAAGAATATGTGGTACAGGATGGAGATATTATCCTGTTTAGATTCAATGTATAGATGGAAAGGGATTAAACTATGACAACAAATATTAACTTTCCTAACCTAGGTATTCATTTGGAAAATGTCGGTCAGACAATTTCTGTATTTGGATTTGAAATTGCTTATTATGGAATTATTATCGGACTTGGGGTTCTTGCGGGAATTGCAATTGCTGCATTTCTGGCAAAGAAGACCGGTCAGGACCCGGATACGTATTATGATTTGGCACTTTATGCAGTTATCTTATCTGTGCTTGGTGCGAGAATCTACTATGTTATCTTTTCGTGGGATTCTTATAAAGACGATTTCCTTAGCATCTTCAATATCAGACAGGGCGGACTTGCCATTTATGGTGGTGTAATTACTGCAATTATTACGGTATATGTATATGCAAAAGTAAAGAAGATCCCGTTTGGTCTTATGACGGATACGGCCGGACCAGGTTTGATTCTCGGTCAGATAATCGGGCGTTGGGGGAATTTCTTTAATCGCGAAGCATTTGGTGACTACACGGACAGTTTGTTCGCAATGCAGCTTCCGATAGATGCAGTCAGAAGTTCTGATATCACGGAGAAGATGATGGAGCATGTGGAAATCATTGATGGAATTCGTTATATACAGGTACATCCTACTTTTTTATATGAGTCACTTTGGAATATCTGTGTGTTGGCAATTATGCTCTGGTGGGTGAAACGTAAGCAGTTTGATGGCCAAGTATTTCTGATTTATCTGTTCGGCTATGGAGTTGGAAGATTCTGGATTGAAGGTCTTAGAACGGATTCCTTAATGCTATTTGGAACCGACCTAAGGGTGTCTCAGGCATTGGCATTGGTGATGGCAATTGGTGCAATTGTGATTAATTTTATAAGTTTGAAAAAAAATAAAAAAAGTTGTTGACAAACCAGATACCCATGGTTATAATACATATTGTTCGGTTGAGAAATCGACAATATGCACGAGTGGCTCAGTGGTGGAGTATCGCCTTGCCAAGGCGAGGGTCGCGGGTTCGAATCCCGTCTCGTGCTTTTTTATTGCAAGTGCTTAGAATGTTTGATTCTAGGCACTTTTTTGTTTACAAACCATATGATAGATGTTATACTGTGTTCAATTTTAATAAATGGGGAAACGAAAGAAAAGAGGAGGAAATTTTTATGCGTATTTCAAAGAAAAACGTAATTAAGGCATTATCTGCTATCGTAATTTTAGCAGTGATGATGTCTATGACTGTGTTCGCAGCGGAAGAAGCCGTGTACGAACCAAAAATGTATGGGACCTTCTGGTCGTTAGTACCGCCACTTGTGGCAATTGTACTTGCACTGATTACAAAGGAAGTGTATAGCTCATTGTTTGTGGGAATCTTGGTAGGAGCATTGTTCTATTCGGGATTTTCGTTTGAAGGAACAGTAACACATATGTTCAGTGGAGGATTCATTGCAGTCCTTGCTGATGAGTATAACGTTGGCATTTTGATATTTCTTGTAATATTGGGAGCGATGGTTTGTCTCATGAATCGTGCAGGAGGTTCGGCTGCATTTGGAGAATGGGCAAGTAAACATATCAAATCAAGAGTAGGTGCACAACTTGCAACCATCGCGCTTGGATGTTTGATTTTTATTGATGACTATTTCAACTGCTTGACAGTAGGTAGTGTTATGCGCCCAGTAACAGATAAACATAACGTGTCACGTGCAAAACTCTCTTACTTAATCGATGCAACAGCAGCGCCGGTTTGTATCATTGCACCAGTGTCATCTTGGGCAGCAGCAGTAGCTAGTTGTGTAGAAGGGGATAATGGATTTGAATTATTCCTAAAAGCAATTCCATATAACTTCTATGCATTACTCACAATTTTGATGATGGTTGTACTTGTAGTTATGAAAAAAGATTACGGCCCAATGAAGAAGCATGAGCTTAACGCTTTGAAAGGTGACCTTTATACCACAGAAGACCGTCCGTATGAAAATGCTGGTTCAGACCGCATTAATTCAAAAGGAAAAGTGGTAGACCTTGTCATTCCGATTATCTCATTAATTGTTTGCTGTGTCATCGGTATGCTTTACACCGGCGGCTTCTTCAGTGGAGTTGATTTTGTGACTGCATTCTCAGACTGTGATGCTTCACTTGGTCTTGCACTTGGTAGCTTCTTTGGGTTGTTGATAACGATTGTACTGTATTTGATTCGCAAAGTAATGACATTCTCAGATTGTATGGGATGTATTCCGGATGGATTTAAAGCAATGGTTCCTGCTATTTTGATCTTGACATTTGCATGGACATTGAAGGCAATGACAGATAGCTTGGGTGCAAAAACATTTGTAGAAGTATCCGTTCAAAGTTTTGCAGGCGGACTTATGAACTTCTTGCCGGCAATCATTTTCGTGATTGGTTGCGCGATTGCATTTGCAACGGGAACCTCTTGGGGAACCTTCGGTATCTTAATTCCAATCGTAGTTGCTGTGTTTGGAGAAGTTAATCCGGAACTGATGATTATCGGTATCTCAGCTTGTATGGCTGGTGCAGTTTGTGGAGATCACTGTTCACCAATTTCTGATACAACGATTATGGCATCTGCAGGTGCTCAGTGTAATCACGTAAATCACGTGTCAACACAATTGCCGTATGCAATTACAGTTGCAGCAGTATCCTTTGTAACATACATTGTAGCTGGATTTATACAAAGTGCATGGATTGCATTGCCGGTTGGTGCAGTTCTTATGATTGCAGTATTAGCAGTATTGAATAAATTGGGAAGTAAAGAATAGAGATTTTAAATGTGGGTTGTGCAATGAAAGCACAACCCATTCTTTATTTTACGACTAATTTGCTTTATTCTTGGGGAAAATAATGGTATACTAAAAAGAACTATGAAATTAGGAGAGCATTAAACATGAATTTTAATGAATTGCCAACTTATGAATTGATTCAACAACAAGAATTAAAGGATTTGAAATCAGAAGGATATTACTTACGACACAAAAAGAGTGGTGCCAGAATCCTTTTGATGAAAAATGATGATGATAATAAAGTATTTTCGGTGGGATTTCGTACACCACCGGAGGATAGCACAGGGCTTCCACATATTTTGGAGCATTCTGTTCTTTGTGGATCCAAGCATTTTCCGATTAAAGACCCATTTGTAGAATTGGTAAAGGGCTCCCTTAATACCTTTTTGAATGCAATGACATTCCCGGATAAAACGGTTTATCCGGTAGCAAGCTGCAATGATAAGGATTTCCAGAACCTTATGCATGTCTATATGGATGCTGTTTTTTATCCAAATATCCATGAGAAGAATGAGATTTTCAGACAGGAAGGCTGGAGTTATAATTTAGAGGCTGAGGAGGATACATTAACCTATAACGGTGTTGTGTATAATGAGATGAAGGGGGCATATTCATCACCGGAGAGTGTCCTTGACAGAGTGGTGCTTCACACCCTTTTCCCGGATACTTGTTATGCAAATGATTCGGGTGGGGATCCGGATGTAATTCCTGAACTAACCTATGAGCAGTTTACCGCATTTCATAAAAAATATTATCACCCATCTAACAGTTATATTTATCTCTATGGTGATATGGACTTTGTGGAAAAATTGGAGTGGTTGGATAAGGAATATTTGTCTTCCTTTGATGCACAGGAAATTGATTCGGAAATTCAATTCCAAAAGCCGTTTGATGCTGTGAAAGAGATTGAAGAAACTTACTCCATTACCAGTGGGGAACCGGAGGAAGATAATACCTACCTCTCCTATAATAAGGTAATAGGCACGGCACTTGATGAAAACCTCTATCTCGCGTTCGAGGTTCTGGATTACGCACTTCTTTCTGCACCGGGGGCACCTCTTAAGAAGGCCCTTGTGGATGCGGGAATCGGAAAAGATATTATGGGTGCGTATGAAAGTTGTATTTATCAGCCAATGTTCTCGGTTGTGGCAAAGAATGCAAATGCAGAGCAAAAAGAAGCATTTGTAAATGTGATTGAAAATACATTGAGAGACATTGTGAAAAATGGTATCGACCAGAAATCCTTAGAGGCAGGTATTCATTACAATGAGTTCCGTTACCGTGAGGCGGATTTTGGAAGCTATCCAAAGGGACTGATGTATAATCTGCAGATTTTCGACAGTTGGTTATATGATGATGAAAAGCCATTTATCCATATGTCGGCTATTAAGATCTATGATTTCTTAAAGTCTCAGATTACAACAGGATATTTTGAAAATTTAATTCAAAAATACATTCTTGACAATACACACGGTGCTGTGGTTGTGGTAAAACCGGAACGCGGACGTACTGCGAGAATGGATAAGGAATTAGAGGAAAAATTAGCTGCTTACAAAGCGAGTCTTAGCAAAGAAGAAGTAGAAGCCCTTGTAAATGCTACAAAACAACTTGTAGATTATCAAGAGGAAGAAGAAAAACCGGAAGATATGGAAAAGATTCCTGTTTTGGAACGAAGCGATATCAGTCGTGAAATTGCACCAATTCAGAATGAAGAAATAGATATGGATGGAACTAGCCTCGTGTTCCACGAGATTGATACGAACGGAATCGGATATGTAGATTTGATATTTGATTTGTCCGGCGTTCCCGCAGAAGAACTTCCGTACGTAGGTATTTTGCAGGCGGTGCTTGGTATTATTGATACTGAAAATTACGAGTACGGCGAACTGTTTAATGAAATTAATATGCATACGGGAGGAATCAACACTTCCATCGAGGCGTACCCGGATGTGACACGCGTAAAAGAAAAGGAATTTAAGGCCACATTTGAGGTGAAAGCAAAAGCATTGTATTCCAAAATGCCGATTGCCTTTGCGATGATGCTGGAAATCATGACTAAATCAAAACTTGGTGATGAAAAACGACTGAAAGAAATTCTCGCAATAACCATATCAAGACTTCAGATGAGATTCCAGTCGGCTGGTCATCAGACAGCGGCAGCAAGAGCATTATCTTATTCCTCCCCAATTTCAAAGTTTAAGGAATTGATAGGTGGAATTGACTTTTATGCAGTGGTGAAACGCATAGAAGAGAACTTTGAGGAAGAAAAAGTTGCATTGATTTCAAAACTTGAAAAATTGGTAAGACAATTATTCCGTGCAGATAATATGATGCTCAGTTACACAGCCGAAAGAGTTGGTTTGGAAGGCTTTGCACAGGAAATTGCATCCATTAAAACAAGTTTATTTACGGATAAGGTAGAAGACACACCATGTGTTATTCATTGTAAAAAACAAAACGAAGGCTTTAAAACCTCTTCCAAAGTGCAGTATGTGGCTCGTGTGGGTAACTTTGTTGATGCCGGATACGAGTATACAGGTGCATTCCAGATATTGAAGGTAATACTTGGGTATGAATACCTGTGGCAGAATGTACGTGTAAAAGGTGGCGCATACGGATGCATGAGCAACTTTAACCGACTTGGAGAAGCATATTTTTCATCCTATCGTGATCCGAATCTGGAAAAGACCAATGTGGTCTATGAAGGTGTTGTGGATTATTTGCGAAACTTCAAGGTGAGTGAACGCGATATGACGAAATATATTATCGGAACCATGAGTAATCTTGACCAGCCGATGACACCGGTTGCAAAGGGTGACCGTTCCATGAATCTTTACATGAATCATGTGGAAGAGGAAATGATTCGTGAAGAAAGGAATCAGATTCTGGACGCGAAGGAAGAGGATATCCGTGCGCTTGCAGATGTAGTTGCAGCAGCACTTGCATGTAACCAGTTGTGTGTAATAGGTGGGGAAGATAAAATCGAAGAACAAAAGGATTTATTCATGGAAGTAAAGAATCTTTTTTAGCATACTTGATACAATTTGATTGAAAAGGAGAACATATGAGAGCAGATTATAAATCTGGATTTGTAACATTAATCGGAAGGCCGAATGTAGGGAAATCTACTTTAATGAACTACCTGATTGGCCAGAAGATTGCCATAACATCGAACAAACCACAGACCACAAGAAACCGCATTCAGACGGTACTGACAACAGAAGAAGGACAGATTGTATTTGTGGATACACCTGGTATTCATAAAGCGAAAAATAAGCTGGGAGAATACATGGTAAATGTGGCTGAGCGCACGTTGAATGAAGTAGATGTGGTACTTTGGCTCGTGGAACCGACTACATTTATTGGGGCCGGAGAAAAGCATATCGCAGAGCAGCTTGGCAAGGTGAAAACACCAGTTATATTGGTCATTAATAAGGTGGATATGGTGAAAAAAGAAGACATTCTTACCTTTATTGATGCCTATCGTAAGATTTACGATTTTGCTGAAAT
>JAZSDK010000032.1:0-36938 GCA_045531155.1 Faecalimonas sp.
ATACACATGTGCAGGATATGTGGATTCACCCGGTTCTGAACAAGGACAATGAAAGTGGTGTAATAACAGTAAATGTAAAAGTATCCGCGGTGAAAGAAGGTACGAAGAGTGCTAAATTTGTACTTGCGGATAAGTCCGGAAATAAAATGTTACAGGAAGAAATCACGCTGGCAGATGTTGCAGGAATGTCAGAAGGCAGCATGAAAGTGGAGGTTGATAAAGTAATTCCGTGGGATAATCATAACCCATACTTATATAGCACTTACATCGAATTATATGAAAACGGACAGCTTGTGGAAGTAGTTCCGTACAAAGTTGGATTCCGAAGACTTGAGATTATTGACAAGGTAATGCACTTAAACGGTAAGAGATTAATCCTCGTTGGTGTGAACAGACATGAATGGAGTGCAAAGACCGGACGGGTGATCGGAGTGGAAGAAATGATTTCCGACATGAATTGTATAAAGAGAAATAACATCAATGCAGTAAGAACCTGTCATTATCCGGACCAGATTCCTTGGTACTATATGTGTGATGAAGAAGGTATTTACTTGATGTCGGAGACAAACCTGGAAAGTCACGGCTCCTTCCAAAAGTTGGGTGCCATTGAACCGTCTTGTAATGTACCGGGATCTATTCCTCAGTGGAGAGAAGCGGTCATCGACAGGGCAAGAAATAACTTCGAGACGTTCAAGAATCATACTTCTTTGTTGTTCTGGTCTTTGGGAAATGAATCTTATGCCGGAGATGATATTGAAGCTATGAACAGATATTTTAAGGATAAGAACGACGGAAGATTGGTTCATTACGAGAGTTCCTATTACAACAGAGCGTATGAAGACACCATTTCCGATATGGAAAGCCGTATGTACGCAACTCCGGACGATGTGGAAGATTATCTGACAAACAGTGCAAAGAAACCGTATATTTTATGCGAGTTTATGCACGACATGGGTAACTCCATGGGTGGTCTTGGATCTTACATGAAGCTGATTGATAAATACGACATGTACCAAGGCGGATTTATCTGGGATTTCATTGATCAGGCAATTTTAGTAAAAGATGAAGTGACAGGAAAAGAAGTTCTTCGCTATGGCGGAGATTTCGAAGACAGACCGGCAGATTATGAGTTTTCTGCTAACGGAATTGTTTTTGCAGATAGAAGGGAAAAACCGGCAATGCAGGAAGTGAGGTATTACTATGAGAAATACATCTAAAACGTTAAGAGTTGTATATGGTGATTTTACACTTGGTGTTCATGGAGAGGGGTTTGACTACATCTTTTCCTATGCTCAGGGAGGTTTAGAGTCTTTGGTGAAAGATGGATACGAATGGCTTTATCGCTGTCCGAAGCCGACATTTTGGCGAGCACTTACCGATAATGACAGAGGAAGCAAGTTTCATATTAAGAGTGGAAGTTGGATGGCAGCGGATATGTTTATCGACTGTAAGGACGTGGAGGTAATTACAGACGGTGAATCACAGGGAAAGCCTTGTGCCCCGGAAAACAACAAATATGGAGGGGATGTATTTGCAGATGAAGTGGTGGTGCGATATACCTATGAGACAATTACAACACCGGCAACGACAGTAGATGTAACTTATCATGTTGCGGAAAAAGGAAAAATTACAGTAAATGTTTCCTACAAAGGCGCAAAGGGATTGCCACAGCTTCCGGTATTTGGATTAAGGTTTATCATGCCTACATTGGCAGATAAATATATGTATAAGGGGCTTTCCGGTGAAACTTACCCGGATCGTATGGCAGGAGCGGTAAAAGGGGTGTATGAAATAGATGATTTGAGTCTGACACCTTACCTTGTACCACAGGAGTGTGGTATGAGAATGGATACCGATTGGGTGGAAGTAACAAGACATACCAGCCTTGATAACAGCAGAAAAGATAAATCGGATCGGGTTTTAAGAATTGAAAAAGCGAAAGATACATTTGCATTCTCCTGCCTTCCTTATACTGCATGTGAGATCGAGAATGCGATGCATCAGGAAGAGTTGCCGCCGGCCAGAAGAACGGTGCTTTGTATCTATGGAGCGGTAAGAGGGGTCGGAGGTATTGACAGTTGGGGAAGCGATGTGGAATCTGCGTATCACATCAGTGCAGAAAAAGATATCACATATTCCTTTGTAATTTGTTAGAAAGAAATGGGGTATATATATGCAGACAAATGTAATGATTCAGACAATTAAAAATAGTGAGTTGGATGACCAATTGATGGATATTTATGTAGATGTCACGAAACTTGCATATCAGAAAGAACGTTATATTAAAGCAATAAAGAAATTTGAAGGTTACTACGGCGCGGGGGAAGCCGAGATTTTCAGTGCACCGGGAAGAAGTGAAGTGGGAGGAAATCACACGGATCATCAGCATGGGGAGGTATTGGCTGCATCCATTAATTTGGATACGATTGGTGTCGTAAGAGCAACCGACGAACAACAGATCAGAATCATTTCGGATGATTACGATGAAGTAGTTATCTCTTTGGACGACGTGGAAGCAAAGGAAGAGGAAAAAGAAACGACGAAAGCACTGATAAAAGGAGTTATCGCCGGATTTGCGCACGGCGGATATAAGGTAGGCGGATTTTGCGCATATGCTACCAGTGATGTACTAATCGGAGCAGGATTATCTTCATCCGCTGCCTTTGAGACCTTAATCGGAACCATACTTTCCGGTTTGTATAATGAGATGAACGTTTCTGCGGTTGAAATTGCAATTATTGGGCAGTATGCAGAAAATGTATATTTCGGAAAGCCTTGCGGTCTAATGGATCAGATGGCTTGCTCTGTCGGAAATCTGGTACATATTGATTTTGGAGATTCAAAGAATCCGGAAGTTGAAAAATTGGATTTTAACATGAGTGAGCATGGATACAGTTTATGTATCACAGATACGAAAGGTTCCCATGCTGATCTAACGGAGGAATATGCAGCAATACCAAAAGAAATGAAAGCCGTAGCGAACTATTTTGGCAAAGAGGTACTCCGTAACGTTACTTATGAAGAGGTTGTAAAAGAGATTGCTCGGCTTAGAAGCACGCTCGGAGACAGAAGTGTGATGAGAGCGATGCATTTTCTTTGTGAAAACAAAAGAGTGGCGCAAGAGGTAAAAGCTTTAAAAGCAGGGGATATGAATTTGTTTTTGGAGAATGTAAAAGCGTCAGGCGATTCTTCTTACAAATATTTGCAGAATGTATATTCTAATCATGATGTGCAGCATCAGAATGTTTCAGTAGCGCTTATGATGAGTGACATTTTGCTGGGGACAGAAGGTGTATGTCGTGTTCACGGAGGTGGATTCGCAGGAACGATTCAGGCATTTGTAAAAAATGATTTTGTAAAAACCTATAAAGAACAGATGGACCATATTTTCGGAGAAGGTTCATGTAAAGATTTGAGAATTCGAAAATATGGTGGTATCAAGGTGTTATAAGAGGAGGTTATAATTGATGAGAATATTAGTGTTAGGAGGAGCTGGCTATATCGGTTCCCATACGGTTTATGAGCTGATTGATGCAGGACATGAAGTAATTGTGATTGATAATCTGTTAACCGGATTTAAGGAAGCGGTTCATCCGGATGCGAAATTTTATGAAGGAGATATTCGCGACAGACAATTTTTAGATGGTGTATTTGAGAAAGAGAAGATTGACGGAATTATTCATTTTGCGGCAAGCTCACAGGTTGGAGAGAGTATGACAAATCCGCTTAAATATTATAGTAATAACCTTTGCGGAACCGAAGTGCTTTTAGAAAGCATGGTTGCGCACGGCATTGATAAGATTGTATTTTCCTCTACGGCAGCGACCTATGGAGAACCGGAAAATGTGCCTATTTTAGAAACGGATCGGACACTTCCGACAAACTGCTATGGAGAGACGAAGCTTTCCATGGAGAAAATGTTCAAATGGACCTCCAAAGCACATGACCTTCGATATGTATCACTTAGATATTTCAACGCATGTGGTGCGCATCCGAACGGAAAAATCGGAGAAGCACACAATCCGGAGACACATTTGATTCCGCTTATTTTACAGGTTCCAAACGGAAAACGTGAGTATATTTCCGTATTTGGAAATGATTATGATACAAAGGATGGTACTTGCATCAGAGATTATATTCATGTAAATGATTTGGCCCAGGCCCACATTCTTGCAATGGAATACTTAGCGGAAGGCGGCGAAAGTGATATTTTTAACCTTGGAAACGGAGTGGGCTTTACAGTAAAAGAAGTTATCGATGTTGCCAGAGAGGTGACAAAGCATCCGATTCCGGCAAAGGAAGAGGAAAGAAGAGTTGGAGACCCATCGTCCCTTATCGCATCCAGTGCAAAGGCGAAAGCGATTCTCGGATGGAAACCAAAATACGCGGATTTACATACCATCATCGAAACAGCTTGGAAATGGCATGTAAATCATCCGAACGGATACTAATGATTTTGGGGAGGTATGGATATGAATCAATTAATATCTGAACTTGTGACCTACGGTATAAATTGTGGTTTGGTTGATGCGGCAGATAAAGTTTACACCGTCAACAGACTTTTGGAGTTATTTAAGGTAACTGCCTTTGAATGGGTTGATACAGACGCCAGAGCTTTAAATGAGATTCTTTCTGATATGGTGGATTACGCGGTTAAGACAAGAATTCTTGAGGAAGATACCATCACAAACAGAGATTTATTTGATACAAAGATTATGGGAATTTTAACCCCGATGCCATCGGTTGTAAGAAACAAATTCGATGCGTTGTATGAAAAGAGTCCTAAATCGGCGAGCGATTTTTATTATCAATTCAGCAAGGATACAAATTATATTCGGACAGATCGCATTGCAAAAGATGAAAAGTGGCAGGCGCAGACAGAGTACGGACTTATTGATATTACCATTAATTTGTCCAAACCGGAAAAAGATCCCAAAGACATTGCAAATGCCGCGAAACAGGCAAAAAGTGACTATCCGAAATGTCTTCTTTGCATGGAAAATGAAGGATACGAAGGAACACTTTCGCATCCGGCAAGACAAAATCATAGAATTATTCCTCTTCAACTAAGTGGTCATGGTTATTTTTTGCAATATTCTCCGTACGTGTATTATAACGAACACTGTATTGTATTTAATAGAGAACACGTTCCTATGAAGATTGATAAAGAAGTCTTTTCGAAAATATTAGATTTTGTAGCGTTATTTCCGCACTATATTCTTGGCTCCAATGCGGATTTACCGATTGTTGGAGGCTCAATTTTAAGTCATGACCATTTTCAGGGCGGTGCTTACACATTTGCTATGGCAAAGGCTCCGTATGAATATATGTTTGAAATGGAAGGGTATAAAGATGTGACGGCCGGTATTATAAAATGGCCAATGTCAGTCATTCGTTTGCAAAGTGAGAACGCAAAAAGTATCGTTGAAGCATCCAATCATATTTTAGATATGTGGCGCCAATACACCGATAAGGAAGCATTTATTTTCTGTGAGACAGAAGGTGTACCGCATAATACCATTACACCAATTGCGCGTAGAAACGGTACTTTGTTTGAAATGGATTTGGTTCTTCGAAATAACATTACAACAGAAGAAAAGCCATGGGGCGTGTACCATCCGGATGAGAAGCTTCATCATATAAAGAAAGAAAATATCGGTTTGATTGAAGTTATGGGATTGGCAGTTTTGCCTGCAAGACTTAAGAAGGAAATGAGCGTGCTTGCAGATGCTGTTGTAACAGGAAAAGATATCAGAGCCATAGAAGAAATTGAAAAGCATGCAGACTGGGTGGAAGAGTGGCGTGATGCTTATGAAATTACTTCTGAAAACATAAATCAGATTCTCAAGGATGAAATTGCCAAGGTATTTGTGCAGGTGCTGGAATGTGCAGGTGTATATAAACGCACGGAGGAAGGACAGAATGCATTTAAACGGTTTATCGCATTTTTGTAAATAAATGAGTGTTAATGGAAGCCCGCAGGCGTAGTAACCTGCGGGTGTTTTTTGGTATAATGAGGTGAAAGCGGAGGAATTACTATGCCGGATTTTTAGATGATAACAGGGAATTGCAATTATCCTGTCCTGCGCTGATTTTAGTGGGAGAAAAAGACAATACGGGAAAAGTAAAACAATACAATAAAGCGTGGTCAAAGAGAACAGGAATTAAAATGACTTGGATTCCGGATGCGGCGCACAATTCGAATGTAGATAATCCGGAGGTTGTAAATCGTTGTATGGAAGAGTTTTTGAAAAGTATTACCATAGGAGATTATAAAGTAAAAAAGCAGATGTGATCATATAAAAAGTCTATTTTACGGTATCAAAAATTCGCCCTTTTTTTGATTCAGATATTATTAAAGTCATCACCGGTATCAGGAGATGCGGAAAATCTTTTTTGCTAAAGGGTATTATGAATGAGCTTTTAATGAAAGGTATTTCTGAGGAACAAATTATTTATATACCGTTGGATAAGAGAGGATACAAAAATATTCGGACGCCTGAGCAATTAGAAGAAAAAATTGAAACTATGGTTGGAAAGAATATGTTCTGCTACCTTTTTATAGATAAGGTTCAGAATGTACATGGTTTTGAAAGTGTAATACAGGCATATGCGGAAGAAGGTTTTTCCGTGTTCTTGACGGGGTCTAATTCATATTTGCTCAGTGATGAAATATCTACAAAGCTGACCGGAAGATATTTAAATTTTGAAACTTATACGTTAGATTTTAAAGAGTATCTTGATATGAAAAGATTTTTTCATATCCCTGTCAGCAATGATATGGAAGAAGAGTTTAATGAATATGTTTTAAATGGTGGATTCCCCAAAACGCTTGAATTCCCCGAAATTAATGCAAGACAGGTTTATACACGGGGGATTATCGGAGAAATATTTGATAAGGATGTAAAAAAAAGAAAACGTATATCCAATGTACCTGTGTATGAGAGAGTGCAGTCCTTTCTTTTAAACAATTATTCCGCTCCCTTTTCTATTTCCGGATTGATGGAGTGTCTGGAAAAAGAAGGGTATGCAACAAAGCCTTCCACGGTACGAGGATATATAGAAGAATTGAAAAAAGCTAAGATTGTATATGAGTGTAATCGTTTTGATCTTAAAAGTAAAAAAGCAATAAAAAGAGAACAGAAATATTATTTGGCGGATCTTGCGATTTATTTTGCAATGAATACGGATAATCGATTAAGTTATGGTACAAGCCTTGAAAATATAGTTTATCTGTATCTGGCAAGTAATGATTATCAGATAAGCATAGGAAGAATAGGAAAGTTTGAATGTGATTTTATTGTAAGAGGCAAAAATCAAAATTATGCGTATATACAAGTGGCTTATACTTTACAAGGGGAGGACCTGAAAGCGACAGAAAAAATTAAGGAAAGAGAATACAGGCCATTCAGAGATATAAAAGACGGGTATCCAAGATATATCATTTCGTTGGATAAATTTCGGGATCAACAGGAAGGAGTCAGACATATCAATGTGATAGACTTATTCCTCGGAAAAGAGAGTATATAGATTAAATTAAAAGGCGGTAACGAGCAAGATACAGAAGAAAACTATATACCTGTCATATAACTGTCCCTCTTCCGCATACATTGTAAAAACAATGATTTCAGGGGGAGACTTTGAAAGAATATATCGAGGAGCGGGCAATTAACATTGCCAATTATATTATTGAAAACAACGTTACGGTGCGTCAGACGGCGAAGGAATTCGGGATTAGCAAGAGTACGGTACATAAAGACGTCACCGAGCGTCTGATGCAGGTCAATCCCACCTTGGCAAAGGAGGCGCGGAAGGTGTTGGATGTGAACAAATTAGAGCGTCACATTCGCGGAGGCATGGCTACGAAAGAGAAGTATTTACAAATTCATAAGGGGTAAAAGAAAAAATCATAGCAGCATGGGAAATGCCACTATGATTTTTTTATTTGTCAAATTGGTAAAAAGAGGTATGAAAAATGTTTTTTGGGGAAAAGTAATCGTAATCCTGTATAAAATGAGTTAAAATAGAGAGGTATGATGAGATGAAAAGTTTTCAGTATGTGATTCAGGATCCGGTAGGGATTCATGCAAGGCCGGCAGGGCTTTTGTCGGCGAAAGCCAAAGAGTTTAATGCTGTTGTGAAGATTGCGGCAGGCGACCGTGAATCGGAGGTTACGAAGCTGATGGCGGTTATGGCAATGGGGATTACCTGCGGACAGGAAATAACGATTATAGCGGAGGGCCCGGATGAAGAGGAGGCCATTGCTGAGTTAGAGAAATTTGTGAGAGAAAACTTGTAATAACAGAAAATTTGTAATAACAGAAAGGCTTAGACATGGAGTGTGTACAGGGAAAAGCCATTGTAGGTGGCACAGCAATCGGAACCGTTTGCCTACACGGACAGGCCCCGGTGGATGTGAAGAGAAGCCGCGTGGAAGATACGGAAAGGGAAAATGAGCGCTACAAAAAAGCGCGGGCGCAGGCAGCAGAAGAATTGCAGCAATTGTATGAGAAAGCGCTGCAGGAAGTGGGAGAGATTAACGCACAGATATTTGAAGTGCACCGAATGATGTTGGAGGATGAAGATTATAACAATTCCGTTACCAATATGATTATGGAGCAGAACGTCAATGCGGAATATGCGGTTGCCATGACAAGCGATAACTTTTCCAGAATGTTTGAGGATATGGAAGATGAATATTTTAAGGCGCGTAGCGTGGATATCCGGGATATTTCCGAACGGATTTTAATGCATTTGACCGGCACGGCGAAGGAAAATAAACTGCAGGGGGATAAGGTGATCCTTTTGGCAGAAGAACTGACGCCCAGCGAGACCATACAGATGGACAAGGATGCGATTCTGGCATTTGTAACTCACGTGGGGTCGGCGAATTCCCATACGGCAATTCTGGCCCGGTCCATGAACATTCCGGCAATAACGGAAATCAGTATCAACAGGGATTGGGACGGAAAAACGGCGGCGGTGGACGGCTCGACGGGAATGCTTTATATCGACCCGGAAGAAGAGATTTTGCAGAAAATGCGTGACCAAATGAAAAAGGAAGAAGAGCGGAAACTTCTGCTGGATGCGTGGAAGGGAAAAGAGACGGTTACTTCCGGCGGACGACGGGTAGAACTATATGCCAATATCGGAAATGAAAGTGATGTGGCAAGCGTCCTGGCCAACGACGCAGAGGGAGTCGGATTGTTTCGGACAGAGTTTCTGTATCTGGAGCGAACGGAGTTTCCTACCGAGCAGGAACAGTTTCAAACCTACAAATATGTGGCGGAAAACCTGGCCGGAAAGAAGTTGGTAATCCGCACATTGGATATCGGTGCAGACAAGCAGGCAGATTATTTTGAACTGGAAAAAGAGGAAAACCCGGCAATGGGTATGCGGGCAATTCGCATCTGTCTTACCAGAAAAGACATTTTTAAGACCCAGCTTAGGGCAATCTTAAGGGCAAGCGCCTTTGGCAATATCTCCGTGATGTTTCCCATGATTGCATCCCTCTGGGAAGTGCAGGAAGCGAAAAAACTGCTGGAGGAAGCCAAGGGAGAATTGTCGGCGGAGGGCATTGCCTATAAGGACGTGGAGATTGGTATCATGATAGAGACGCCGGCGGCGGTTATGATTAGCCGTGAACTTGCAAAGGAAGTGGATTTTTTCAGCATCGGAACCAACGACCTGACCCAGTATACCTTGGCGATTGACCGGCAGAACCAAAAATTGGATGCGTTTTACGACGCCCATCATCCGGCGGTTTTGGCGATGCTGCAGATGGTTATTGACAACGCCCATGCAGAAAAGAAATGGGTCGGCATATGCGGCGAATTGGCAGCGGATGAAAAACTAACCGGAAAGCTGGTGGAGATGGGGGTGGATGAATTGTCCGTATCCCCCGGGATGGTGCTTCCGATTCGAAAAGCAATCGCGGAGATTTAAGAAGGCCATCCGGATTCATATGGCAGGATAAACCGAAAAAATAAACGAGGATAAATACAATGGAAAAATACATTCACAAAGTACAGTACTATGAAACAGACCAGATGGGAATTACCCATCATTCCAATTATATCCGTTGGATGGAAGAAGCCAGAGTTGCTTTTTTGGATGCAACGGGCTGGGGATATCAACGCATTGAAAAGGAGGGAATTATTTCTCCGGTGTTGTCGGTGGACGGGAAATACAAGAGGACAACCACCTTTGGCGATGAAGTCGCCATTGTGGTGAGAGCCAAGTCTTTTAACGGACTGCGGTTAGTGCTGGAGTACGAAATGACGGATGAAAAGACCGGTGAGCTGTGTTTTATCGGGACGTCGGAACATTGCTTCTTAAACCGCGATTTCAAGGTGCTCCGACTGAAAAAAGATTACCCGGAAATATATGAAATATTTGCTTCAATGGTTTAAAACGTTATTGCTTTTTTTATTTAAAAATAGGATAATACAAGAAAATAAATATGGAGGTAATTGTTATGGCAAAAAATAATCCTTATGCAGGTACAAAAACAGAGAAAAATTTATGGGAAGCATTTGCAGGGGAATCCCAGGCAAGAAATAAATATACGTATTTTGCTTCCGTTGCAAAGAAGAACGGTTACGAGCAGATTGCAGAATTATTTCTGAAAACTGCGGAAAATGAAAAAGAACATGCAAAGCTTTGGTTCAAAGCGTTGGGCGAACTGGGCACCACCGAAGAAAATCTTCTTCATGCGGCAGAAGGCGAAAATATGGAATGGACCGATATGTATGACAGAATGGCCAAAGAAGCCGAAGAAGAAGGCTTTATGGATTTGGCGAAACAGTTCCGCGGCGTAGCTGCTATCGAGAAAATGCACGAAGAAAGATACCGCGCACTTTTGAAAAATGTAGAGATGAAGGAAGTGTTTGAAAAGAGCGGCGTGCAGGTATGGGAATGCCGTAATTGCGGACATGTGGTTGTTGGTGAAAAAGCACCGGAAGTTTGTCCGGTATGTAACCATCCTCAGAGTTTCTTCGAAATCAAAAAAGAGAATTACTAATTGAAATTGAAAAATCCTTTCCGGCTATGAAAACGGATGCCGGAAAGGATTTTTTATTTGCTGTTTAGTTGTCTCGTTCTTTTCCCCAGAAGAAAAGAGCAACGGTGCCGGGGCCGGTGTGGCTTCCGATGGTGGTACCGATATTGAAGATTTCTACTTTACCGTTCAATTTCGGGAAATGTTCTTCTACCAAATCAGCAACTGCGCGGGCGTCCTCCGGGCAGGCAGACATGGAAATGAAGCATTTGCCGTCATAAGAGGTGCCGTCATCGGCAAACTCCTGCATTTTCCCTTCAATGGCTGCAATGACTTTTTTCTTGGTACGGATTTTTTCCCGGGGAATGAGTTTTCCCTCGTTGCTGACATTCATCAGAGGACAGATATTCAAAACACCGCCGATAAAACCGGAGGTCTTGGAGATTCGTCCGCCTTTTACGAAGAAGGTTAAATCCGTGGAAAAGAACCAGTGATGAAGACGTAAGCGGTTCTTTTCGGTCCAAGCGGCCAAATCATCGATGGCCATGCCCTCGTCTCTAAGATCGGCCAGTTTATCCATCAACAAACCGTAACCGGAAGATGCGGCCAAAGAATCCACCACAAGAATTTTGCGGTCGGGGTATTTTTCACTAAGTTCTTCCTTGGCAAGCATTGCGGAATTATAAACCCCGGAAATTCCGGAGGATAAGGTGACATGAAGAATGTCCTGTCCGGCATCCAGGAAAGGGGTAAAATATTCAATAAATTCCTCCGCATTAATCTGCGAGGTCTTGGTGTCAGCCCCATCCTTCATTTTCTGATAAAATTCATTGATGTCAAGAGACTCTCCTAAGTCATCCTTGTAGCTCACGCCGTCAACAATACAATGGAAACAAATATAGTTGATATTTCTTTTGGCAAGGTACTCCTTGCTCAAATCTGCCGTAGAACAGCAGCTTAATACATACTTTCTCATAATTACCTCCACACCCTGCATAACGTAGTATTCATAACTATATTATAAAGTGCGCAACCCCTTGTCAATGGGTTGGTGGAAAAATTAACCAAAAAAACACAAAATAGAAAAAAGCTCTTTGGTGCATTCTATTGATAGGGAAAATAAATCAAAATCTGAATGAAAGCCGGGGGGTAAATATGCTAAAAAAAACGGATACTTTGGATAATGCAATGCAATTAAAAAAGCAAATGGAAGAGGATTACCGATTTTTGCATGCCCATGCGGAAACCGGCTTTTCGCTGCTAAAAACATTAGTGTACGTGGAGCAGCGATTGCTTGCGATGGGGTATGAGCCAAAGCGTTGCGGTCGGGCCGGGATTTCGGTGTGCGTTGGAAAAGAAAATGAAAAGGGCGGAAGGTGTATCCTTCTGAGGGCGGATATGGATGCGTTGCCCATTCGAGAAAAAACGGAGCTGTCCTGTGCATGCAAGCAGGGAAATATGCACGCCTGTGGGCATGATTTGCATACCACCATGCTCCTGGGGGCGGCAAAGCTTTTAAAAGATTGGGAAAACCAGCTGGGAGGCATCGTTAAGCTGATGTTTCAACCGGCGGAGGAAATATTAGAAGGAGCAAAAGATATGATTTCGGAGGGTATTCTAGAGTCGCCTAGGGTAGATTGTGCAATGATGCTTCATGTCACCTGCAATGTTCCCTGGAAAACAGGTACGGTGATTGTAGCTTCGCCGGGAATCAGTGCCCCGGCCGCCGATTTTTTCCGAATTACGGTGCAAGGAAAGGCCTGCCATGGTTCGACGCCCTGGGAAGGAGTCAACGCCATCAGCATCGCGGCGAAAATTGTATCGGGGTTGGAGGCTATGACGGCAAATGAGTTTCCGGCGGGAGAGAAAACGGTGTGCAGCATCGGAACAATCCAGGGCGGTGAAGGTGCAAATGTTATTGCTGCAGAGGTTGCGTTGGAGGGGAGCCTGCGGGCATTTGATGAGAATAGGCGAAAGCATGTGAAGAAGCGCTTGGAAGAGATTTCAAGTGAGACAGCAAAGGCATTTGGAGGAGAGGCTACGGTGTTGTTTCACCGGGGGTGTCCGACGCTAGTTAATGATGCAGAAATGTCGGAGAAGACGGGGGAGTATATGCGGAATCTTTTGGGACCGGATATGGTTCTGACTTCGGATGAGTTAATGAGAAGCGGAAACGGCGGAAGCGGCGGCTCGGAGGATTTTGCCTACGTTAGTCAGGAAATTCCTTCGATTATGGTAGCGCTGGCGGCGGGAGAGGCAAAGGACGGGTATTCTTATCCGCTGCATAATGCGAAAACGGCCTTCGACCTTTCGGTATTGCCGTACGGATGTGCGGTCTATGCAGAGTGTGCACTACGCTTTTTGCAGGACATGGGGAAGGAAAGTAAATAAAAAAATATCTCCCAAAGACTTTGCCGTCTTTAGGAGATATTAGATTTCGTTATACTTGTCCGACGTTTAGTCAGTAAAGTTATCAAAGTAACCCTGGATTAAGATAATGGGTGTTCCCTTATCTCCGGAACCGCTGGTCAGGTCACAGAGTGAACCGATTAAGTCGGTCAGCTGTCTGGGAGTGGTTCCCTGAGATGCCATATTTCCTACGAGGTTAGAGGATTTTTCCTTGATGCTCTTGGAAATCGCTTCTTTTAATTCTGCGCCGCTAAGGTTCTTGAAGTCGTTATCTGCAAGATATTTGAGCTTCAGTTCGTTGGGGGTTCCTACCAATCCGGAGGTAAATGCAGGAGATACTACCGGGTCTGCAAGTTCCCAGATTTTACCCTGAGGATCTTTGAAGGCACCATCACCATAGACCATAACTTCCACATGTTTTCCGGTCAGTTCCAAAATCTTGCTCTGGATATCTTCTACAAGTCCCTGACAATCTCTGGGGAAGAGTTTAATTTGGTCTTCGGTGGATTTGTTGGAGCCGAGAAGACCGTATTTTTCATTGTAACCGCTTCCGTTCACGGAGGAGGTCATGATTTCATCCATTCCGAATACGCGTTTTGCCCCGGCTTCTTTCAAAAGACGTTTGGTTCTTACACGCGTGTGAATATCGCAGTTGATGACAGAATCGGTGTAGTTCAAAATTGCCTTTGCGTTGTTGGCAAATACGATTTCTACTTCTGCGCCGGCCTGCGTAATAATATCGGAATAGTACTGTACATAATCAACACCGGTAAATTCATGCTTGTTTTCACCGAAGAGTTCACGATATTTTTCCAAAGATAAAACATCGCTGTACGGATTGATTCTGGCTTCGTCAAGCTGATCATATGTTAAAAGTGCGTTTCCTACTTCATCGCTGGGGTAACTGAGCATAAGAACAACTTTCTTTGCGCCCATTGCAATACCCTTGAGGCAGATTGCAAAACGGTTACGGGAGAGAATCGGGAAAATGACACCGATGGTCTCGCCACCAAGCTTTGCTCTGACATCATCTGCAATGTTCTGAACGGTTGCATAGTTTCCCTGAGCTCTTGCAACGATGGACTCAGTAAGTGCGATTACGTCACGATCCCGCAAGGAAAATCCTTCACTCTCAGCCGCTTCCATAACACTGGTTACAGCGATGTCAACAAGGTTGTCCCCTTCACGGATAATAGGACCGCGAATACCTCTTGAAATAGTTCCGACTTTTCTTTCCATTTTTTAGCCTCCACTTTTTGATTTATTGTATCAAGACAATTCACTGAAATGATTCAGCAATCGTGGAAAATACATTGTTATTATACATAGATGAATGTAGTGTTGCAAGAAAAAATTTCATGCGGATTAAAAAAATTTTCCGGATAAAAATTATCGTTGCTGTTTTAATAAAAAAATCAATATGGTATAGTGAAGAAAAAATGATTCCGGGATAATACATAAAAGAAAGCGCGTAGATGCTGCGCAAAATGCTTCGGATAAATATAGAGATGAAAAAATGCTTCAGAAAAAAAGAGATGAAAAATAAGAAAATAGGAGGAACGAAAGATGAACAGGGAAGAAAAGGCGATTGCACTGCACGATAAGAAATACAATTGCTGTCAGGCTGTGGTAGGTGCCTTTTGCGAGGAAACAGGAGTGGACGGAGAGATACTTTTTAAGGCAGCAGAGGGATTTGGCCTGGGCATGGGATGCACGGAGGAAACCTGCGGGGCCCTTACCGGAGCCATCATGCTGGCAGGATTGATGCATAGTGACGGAAATCTGAATCATCCCGGGACAAAGGCAGAAACCTACCGGCTTTCCAAAGCAATGGTAGAGGAGTTTAGAAAAATGACAGGAGCAACCAAATGCGGTGAATTAAAAGGGATTGAAACCGGCAAGGTGCTTTGTTCCTGTTCGGATTGTATTTGTTGTGGTGTAAAAGTTGCAGAAAAAATATTAAACTTATAAAAAAATTTGTGCTATTTTGAATTGATTTCTTAAAAATCATTTATTATAATGGAAAAGTATTTTTCATTTTTCTAAATATTTTTAAATATTTTTTCTTCGAAAAACAAGGAGGAAAAATCCTCTGCTCCTGCAATGGCAGTCGCATTTTTCTTCGAAAAACAAGGAGGATTGGGATGGATTCAAACAAGAGACCGGATACGATGGCTCGTATCACAACACAGGAACTGGCAAATTCATTTATTGAAGAACAGGTGGCAGCAGTGCGTGCGCAGGTCGGAGACAAAAAGGTTTTATTGGCGCTTTCCGGCGGTGTTGACAGTTCTGTTGTAGCTGCACTCCTTATCAAGGCAATCGGCAAGCAGCTGGTGTGCGTACATGTAAACCACGGCTTGATGCGTAAGGGTGAGAGTGAGCAGGTAATCGAAGTATTCCGTAACCAGCTTGACGCTAACCTTATTTATATCGATGCAACCGATCGCTTCCTGGACAAGTTGGCAGGTGTGGCAGAACCGGAGAAGAAACGAAAGATTATCGGCGAAGAATTCGTTCGCGTGTTTGAAGAAGAATCCAATAAATTAGAAGGAATTTCATTCCTTGCACAGGGAACCATTTATCCTGACATCTTAGAGTCTGACGGCGTAAAGGCACACCACAACGTAGGCGGCCTCCCGGAGGATGTGAAGTTTGAAGGTTTGGTAGAACCCGTTAAGTTGTTATTTAAAGATGAAGTGCGTGTGGTAGGTAAGGCCCTTGGTCTTCCTGCAGAGATGGTTGACCGCCAGCCGTTCCCGGGACCGGGACTTGGCGTACGTTGTACCGGCGCCATCACAAGAGACCGTTTGCATGCCCTTCGTGAATCCGATGCAATTCTCAGAGAGGAATTTGCAAAGGCCGGCTTGGACAAAGAAATCTGGCAGTTCTTTACGGTAGTGCCCGATATCACTTCCACCGGTGTAAAGGACGGCAAACGTTTGGATTACTGGCCGGTCATCATCCGTGCCGTAAACACAGTAGATGCAATGCACTGCAGCGTGCCCCGCATTGACTGGGAAATCCTTGAAAAAATAACCAATCGTATTTTGAGCGAAGTAGAAGGCGTATGCCGCGTATGCTACGACATGAGCCCGAAGCCCATTGCTACGATTGAGTGGGAGTAATTAAATTGAGCCCACAAATCCAGTATTTATGCGGATTTGTGGGCTTTTGTTTTGTGGTTTGAGTGCAGGATGAGTGCAAATTATGAAGTTTCTGTTGAATCTGCTTGTTCTACTAATCTCTTCAAATCATTAAGGTGTATAGAATTTCCTTCTGTGTCATCCTTTCCGAGGATAGGAAATTTTTTTGAAAGCCAATTAGAGATAATGTATAATACTACGCATATTATCAATGGAAAAATATTAAGTTCATTATGATTTACATAGTCTGTAATTAATTGAATAGCGTATGGAATAATTGCACCAAGAATAATTGTAGGGATATCGAAGTGCTTATTAAGCTTTATCATATCTATTTTATATTTTATTTCATTCCACACATTTTCCATTATTGATATTTCATTGTGATTTGTAGGTCTTCTAATAATTACTTTTTCTTCTTCTTTTAATTGAGATATATGCCCGGTAGAAGGATGTAAGGAGGAAGAAGAATTCATTTGAATATTATTGTTAAACATACTTTCCTCCTATTATGAATTATCATTAGTGTTTTTTGCAGAATCATCGCTCTCTTTTTGAGGTGGATCAATTAGTCCAGCAACGAGAGCGTTAATAAAATAGGTATTACCACAGGCCGAGCATGTTAATGGAACAACAGGGTATGATGCACCCTTAATCAAAATGCCACGATAATCAAATTCTATTGATTGAAAAACAGTATCAGATATTGTCCAATTATTATTATCACATAAAGGACATGAACTCGCATGAATTTTGTTTAAGTACATATTTACTTTTTCTTGATCTAATTTCATTTTTAACCTCCAAAAACTATATTTCTTTACTAATTATTGCCTACATTATAGCGGCTCCAAGCCTACCCTGCAAAAACGTATTCATCTCAATCTCGTCGTAATCATTGCATATCTGATTATAAGTTTCTTCATTTTCCTTTGTTTCTTCTATATACGCATCATAAAGTTCATCCCGGCGATTATACATAAACTCCCAGAAAATGAAGCGGTCCAATGTATCATTATCCTTAATCAGGACATTAACATCTTCAAAAGATAAAGCCTTGTCTTTCTCAGAAAATTGAAGAAACTTTTGTAACAACGGAGAAACGGTAAATTTTACTGTTTCTTTTTTTAGTATGTTCTTTTCGTCTCGCTCTCCATTGACTATAAGTGCACCGGAGGTGTAGAGCATAATAAGCATACCAAGGCAGTCACCGCTATATTGAAAGTCAAAGCGCATATCCGTTAATCCGCTAAAGATGGCTGGAGATAAATGAAATGCAGCAGCAAGTCTTTCGATTTGGGCAGATTGCGGAACCATCTTATTGCTTTCATATTTTCGAATAGAAACCGGATGTATTCCGGTGCGTTCGGCAAGTTCTGCTGAGCTCATATGGTATAGCTTTCTGACATATTTTATTTTTTCGCCAATAGTCATGTTTTCTAGCCTCCATGAAATGATATATTTTATTTTAACATAGATGTTGCTACTTCGCTACAAAATTTTGAAAATCATTGACAGTAGCGAGGTCGTTACATATAATAAAAATACAAAATGTAGCGATGAGGCTACATAAAAGAAAAGAGGTGATATCATGGCAACACAAAACAAACTTTACATTACTGCAAGTGAACTGGCTGAATTACTTGGAATATCAGTAGGGCACGCGTACAAAATCATCAAAAAGCTAAATGTGGAATTGGAAAAGGAAGGTTATCTTATAATTGCCGGGAAAGTTCCCAGAGGCTATTTTGAAAAACGTTGGTATGGATTTAAAAGTGCTTAGAAGGGAGGGAGAGTATGAAAGCAGAAAAAGATCCGAAGACGGGCAAATGGCTCATACAATATCGGTACACGGATTGGCAGGGCAAAAGAAGAAAATCAACAAAAAGAGGTTTTGCAACGAAAAGGGAAGCGGAGGAATGGTTAAGAAATTTCCTGATGATGAAATCATTGGACTTCAATATAAAGTTTAAAGATTTTATTGAATTGTACTGTGAGGATATGGGAACCAGACTGCGGGAACACACGATGAGGACAAAGCGGTATATTATCGACTTAAAAATCACGCCATATTTTGGAGAAAAGAGTGTGAATGAGATTAAGGCAACGGATATCCGGCAATGGCAGAATAAACTTATCAGTCAGGGATATTCACCAACCTATCTTAAAACGATTAACAATCAGTTGTGTGCCATATTCAATTATGCGGTCAAATATTATGACTTGGCGAGTAATCCATGCGCAAAGGCAGGAAGTATTGGAAAGAGTAAGGCAGAGGAAATGAATTTCTGGACAAAGCAGGAATTTATGAAATTTGTAGATGAACTTATGGATAAAAGAATGTCCTATCTTGCTTTTATGATTCTGTACTGGACCGGAATACGAATTGGTGAATTGTTGGCGCTTACGCCGGGAGATATTGATTTGGAGAAGCACACTATATCAATTACAAAGTCATACCAGAGATTAGGTAAAAAAGATGTGGTTACCGAGCCTAAGACACCAAAGAGCAGAAGGGTAATACATATTCCGGAATTTCTTGTAGCAGATATCCAAGATTATATTTCCAGTGTCTATGAGATAAAGGATACAGACAGATTATTTCTATTTACAAAATACTTTTTGGAACATGAAATGAAACGTGGGGTAAAAGCAAGTGGTGTGAAAAAGATACTCATTCATGATTGGCGGCACAGTCACGCATCGTTATTAGTGGAGCTAGGCTTCTCGCCTTTGGAAATTGCGGAACGTTTGGGACATGAGAAGATAGAAACTACATTAAACACATACTCACATTTGTATCCCAATAAGCAACAGCGATTGGCAGACAGACTGGAAAAAGAATATAAGGAGGAGTTGGCATGAGTGATTTTGACTATAATCGGATAAGAAATCATACGATATCCTTTCGAGTATCTGAGGAAGAAAGACGGCAATTAAAAGCAAGGATTATGGTGACAGGATTACCTATTGGACGTTACATTCTTGAGTCAGCACTGCATCAGAAAATTTGCATAGCGGTCGGTAAATATCAAAGTGACAGATTAAGCATTGAGTTACGGAAATTGCGTGAGCAATTAGCAGAAACGAGTAAAAGTTCAGAGGAATTAAAAGAGCTGGTAACGGACTGTACTTTGTACTTATTTATTGGAACAGCTTATGGAGTTGATTACAACTGATGCAACAACGGAATTCTAGGCAGATGATTTAGGGCGATCCATAGGGGAGAAGTATCACAAGATATTAAAAATGTCCCTGCCAAAAACAGGGACATTACAGAGTAGGAAAAGCAAAGCCTTTCTATACCCTAATCGCAAATTCAGTATAGCAAAGGCTTTGTGTAAAGTAAATATTTGTATATTCAATATGTCAAGACTTAAGGAGGAAAGATAAGATGGAAGGATATAAAAAGAAATTTGAAGGTATAGAACTAGAACCGTGTGAACTTGTAATGATACGTGAATTGGCAGTCGATTATAGAAAGCGTTTGTTGGAAAAATATCATGTGGAAAGTGAGAAGGAACTTAGGGGAGAAATTCAGAAATGGGGAACGTATGAGGAGACTTTGCAGTACTTTTACTTAGTGACCTGTAATCGTTTGATAAAGAAAATTCCGGAAGTACCACAAGAAATTTTAGAGCAAGGATTTCTTGTGGGAACTGATAATGTAGTGGTTGGAAAATAGAATAAAGTATAAAGAATTTTAGAGTAATCACCCTGATAATCTTTGTAAAACATGCAGAGAAATGTCAGGGTGACTTTTGCTTGTAAGGAAATAATAAGAGGGTTAGGGATACTTCCATTGTCCAAAATTTGGTCAGAGTAATCGTTAGATTTGTCCGGACAAATTTTGCCTGTGTCATGACACAGGCAGTGCTTGCTAAGTAACAAAATTAAGAAAATAAACAGAAAAAATTGAGAGACTCTTTAATCATTTTAGCAACATATCCCGTTATTATATATAGAGAGTCACAAGAAAGGAGGCTGGAGCGTGTTAAGTGATGATAAATTGGTAGAACAGATTAAGTGTGGCGATAAGCAGGCGGCGGAAGAGCTGATTACACGTTATTATGCCTCCATACTGAGATATTGTGGGTGGCATTGTTCTAATTTTGATAAAGCTGAAGATTTGACGCAGGAAACATTCTACAAGTTGTTTAAAAATTTATCTGCTTATAAAGGAAAGAGGAAGTTCAAAGCATATTTGTATACCATTGCTAACAGAGTGTGTATTGATGAAAGCCGGAAGACACCATTTTATCCGTTGGGGGATGAAGAAATTATAGTAGACGAAAGTAATGAAATACTTAAGTTGGAGGATAGGGCAGAGGTAAATTACCTTCTAAATACATTATCTCCTGAACAAAGGGAAGCAATAATACTGCGTTTTGGAGAACAGCTTGAATTTCATGAAATAGCAAAAGTAATGGGATGCAACATGAGAACTGCACAAAGCAGAGTTCGAAATGGATTAAAGATTATGAGGAAGGAGCGAGGAAATGAAAGATAAAAGTATGGAAACTATATTATATCGTTCTTTGGGACAGGAATTACAGTCGAAGAAACTGGAAGAGACCATAAAATATTGTACTGAAATTATGTGTGAACAAATGGCTGAACGAGATGAACCAAGAACAACTTTCTTTCAGTATTTGTCGGATGTGTTTCGTTTTGAGGGAATCACACTTTTTGCTTTACAGGCAATAACATTATTCTTTGTTTGCGTCACGATTGCCGGAGTAGCGGATATACCGGAGAATATACCGGTATATATGCCACTTTTTGTATTAACAGTTATTCCTGTGCTTTTCAAAAGTCAGATATATGGAATGAGTGAAATTGAGGCAGTAACGAGAGCGTCCGGTGCTCAAATTATGCTGGCAAAATTAGTCTTGGCAGGGGCTGCTAATTTGGTTTGTATTACGGTTGTTCTATGCTTAGAAGTCTCAATGCCTAACAATAGTAGTAATATTGGTCTGGGGCAAATGGTGTTGTTCTGTCTGGTTCCGTATTTGGTTTGTATGACAGGAATGCTTAGATTGGTACGGTTACAAAGAAAAGAGAGCGTATGGACCTGTGTGGTTGTAATGCTTGGTTCCAGTGTAGGCTTTGCAATTTCAACAAGAATCATACCATGGCTGTATGTTACATCCGCAGCCTCATTTTGGTTGATTGCATTCGTAGTATTTGGGTTTTTCTTTGTGAAGGAAATTCTATTTATTGTAGAGATGAGAAAGGAAGGAAAAATGTATGGAATTATCGCTTGATCGATTAACGAAACATTATGGAAATAAAATAGCTGTAGATTGTGTAAGTGCCACATTAAAACCGGGTGTATATGGTCTTTTGGGGGCTAATGGTGCGGGGAAAACAACCTTGATGCGTATGCTGTGTGCCATTTTGGAATCCACCTCCGGTGAAGTGCTTCTTAATGGCAAAGAAGTAACTGCTATGGGGGCTGATTATAGAAACGTATTGGGATATTTACCACAGGACTTTGGATATTATCCGAATTATTCGGCAAAGGAGTTTTTGATGTATATTGCAGCACTCAAAGGAATACCCAAGGATGTTGCCAAGATTAGAACGGGGGAACTGCTGGAAGTAGTAGGGTTATGTAATGTGGCAAATAAGAAGATAAAAACCTTTTCCGGCGGTATGAAACAGAGGGTTGGAATTGCCCAAGCATTACTGAACAATCCGCAGATTTTGATTTTGGATGAACCGACAGCAGGACTTGATCCAAAGGAGCGTGTGAGATTCCGTAATTTACTTTCGGAATATGCCGGGGATAAGATTGTAATTCTGTCAACCCACATTGTATCAGATGTGGAAGCAATTGCGGATGAAGTTCTGTTAATGAAAAAAGGAAAATTTGTGCTGCAGGGAACGGTTCAGGAATTGACAGAAAAGGCAAAGGGTAAAGTATGGGAACTTTCCGTATCCCAGTCAGAGGCAAGAGAATGGCAGGTAAAAACAACGGTTGCAAATCTGAGGCATGAAGGAAACGATATTGTACTTCGTATTATTTCTGACAATAAGCCTTGTGAACAAGCTGTGCCATGTGAAGCTACATTAGAAGATCTTTATTTATATTATTTCCCGACAGAAGAGGGGGGACAGTAGAATGGAATTATTTTTATTAGAACATAAGAAGTTGTGGAGAAAGCAAATGGTAAAGATATCAGTACTGTTGTGCTTTGTCTATATTGTGATTTTTGGAGGTATATTGTCTTTTCAGTGGTTCAGCTTTGGAAGCTCGGATGATTATACAAGTGCATTTGGTAACAATTTTGACGGCTATGGGATGATAAGGAAGAGTCAGGAATATGCACTTACATTTGGAGGAAAATTAGCTGATGAAACATTACAACAGATAGTGAGAGATTATCAGCGAATGGAAACTGCCGGAATGGATGAGGAATTAGAAAATACAGAATGGAAAGCCATTAATAGTTGGCTGACGATGTTATATCCAGAGTTGAAGGACCCGGAAATAAACCCGCCGCTCTATCGTTCGATGATTAGTTATGTCAATCCTGATGAATTAACAGGATTTTATGAGAGAAGAGAACAGGCGATTGATGACTTCCTGGAAAACAATGGACAGGTAGGAGCAGAAAAAGAATACTTGCTTAATATGGAGAGTAAAGTAGAGACGCCATTTCACTATGAATGGATAGAAGGATGGTCGCAACTTCTTGGGAGTATGATTGCTGATTTAGGTATTGTAATGGCATTGTTTTTGGCAATTGTTTTATCGCCCTTATTTGCAGAGGAGTGGCATAATAATACAAGTTCTTTAGTGTTAACTACAAAAAATGGATGGGAAAAAATAGCGTTTGCGAAGATATTAACAGGTATTGTTTTTTCGGTGGAATTTTTTGTAATCCTTGCAGTTCCAAGCGTGCTGACACAATTGTTTTTTATGGGGACATCTGGGTGGGATATGCCAATTCAGAATATTAAGCTGATTGCAGTAGCGCCTATGAATATGCTACAGGCAGAGGTTTATGAGTATGCATTTGCACTGTTGGGAGCACTCGGATTTGCAGGTATTGTTATGCTCATTTCTGCAAAAGTAAAGAATACTGTACTTGCACTATTACTTAGTTTGGTAGCAGGATACGGACCGATGATGATTGCACAATATCTCCCGTATGAATTGCAAAAAGCATTGGATTTATTGCCATTAGTGGGCAGTAGTACGGACATTTTCAGGACTAATACCTTCAACATTTTTGGAAGATATATATGGTCTCCATACCTGCTGATTACTGTTCCGGTTCTAATAGGTATCTGTTGTATGCCGTATGCAATAAGGAATTGGTCAAGAAGATTGAAGGCATAGAAGCATTATGGCAACAAAGAAGAAAAAAGGGAATCGGATTGTGAAATCACTGAAAATAGTAGTTGCAATATATCTGCTGTTAGTACTGTTTCAGTTGATTGGTGATGCCTATTCAAGATTAAGTGTTAGTCATAACATTTCGGTTTCAGAGGACTGGAATTTAATTGTTGTGAATCAGTGGAATGAATTGCCGGACGATTACAGTTTGGAATTGACAGTACTATCCAATGGGCAGAAGGTAGACAGTAGAATTTATCCTTACCTACAGGAAATGTTTGATGCAGCAAGGACAAAAGGTGTATACCCGGTTGTTCGGGAAGGGTATAGAACAGCGGAAGAACAGCAGGAGATACTGAATGAGAAAATACAAATCTATATAAATCAGGGATATTCACGGTCGAGAGCGGAAAGAACAGCAAAAGAGTGGGTGGCACTTCCGGGAGCAAGTGAACATCAACTTGGGATAGCAGTCGATATCAATGCAGACAAATCCAAGAGTAGTAATGATGAAGTATACACATGGCTTGCTGAAAATGCATATAAGTATGGGTTCATATTAAGGTATCCAATGGGAAAACAGGAGATTACAGGGACAAGCTATGAACCTTGGCATTATCGATATGTAGGGGAAGAGGTGGCTCGGGAAATTTATGAACGGGGAATATGCTTGGAAGAGTATTTTAAGTAATTGACTGAGGAGGGAGTATTATAGCTAAGTTATTATTACTTTCCTTTGAGGAAAATGAGGACGAACTATTAAATGCGGTCATGTCAGTTTTGGATGGTTTTGAAAATAAAACGCAGATGACAAAAGAGAATTTTGGCACGAAATTAGTTTTTGAAGGAATGGAAATAGATGTTTCAAAACGAATAATATATCGAGGAAAGAGAGAGGTTAATGCTACGTTTGTTGAGTTTGAAATTCTGCAGTTATTAGCAAAAAATCCGGGGAAGGTATTCAGCAAAGAGCAAATATATGACATTGTGTGGAAAGAACCATACTCTGGCGATTACAATATCGTGATGAGCCATATTAGAAATATCAGAGAAAAGATAGAAGATAATCCGAGCAAGCCTGTTTATTTACAGACAGTTTGGGGAGTGGGATATCGGTTTAATGAGAAAATGAGCTGTACTCTATAAGGGATTATTGCTCATTTTTGATGTTTAGATAAAAGGTTAAGGGAGCACATTTGTTTTAGGGAAAATGAAGAAAAGCACATTGTAAAAATAGAGGTATTAAGATATAATTATTTTGAGAAAGTGTTTGGTTAGAGGATGATGTCTTTGGGGAGATAAAATTACATGATTAACACATATTACCAATTTAGATATGTTGCTTTTTTAGATCTACTTGGTTTTAAAAACATGGTAAGCCAGTCTGTTTTAAATCAGGATATTCTAAATAATTTAAACAGAGCATTGAACTATATTGGCAGTATGCAACATGGTAATTATAATGGTATGTTGCCAATGGTTGATTTAGGGAAACAAGTGACTGCTTTTTCGGATAGTATTGTAATATCATATGATACCTCAATGCCAGGTGGAGGATTTCATGTTTTGATGGATTTGGTGTATATATGCAACGATTTGCTTGGAATTGGAATACCAGTTAGAGGTGGAGTAACGGTTGGACTGCTTATTCACGATGAACAAAAATGCTTTGGACCTGCAATGGTTGAGGCATATTTAATGGAGTCAAAAGAGGCAATATATCCGAGAATTATTATTGACCAGAATGTTTTGCAATATGATTTGCTTAAACCGGGTGGGGCAAATACTGTTGAATATGAAGCAGAATACTTAAGTGGAATTATAAAAAGAGATTATCGTGATAGACAATTGTTTTTGGATTATATGAAGCAATGTAATGAGTTTGATGAACCAGAGGTATATAATGATTATATATTGAGAACCAAAGAGTTTATTATTAGAAATCTCAATGTACATGCAAACAATGAAAATTTACGTTCCAAATATGAATGGTTGAGATGGTATTATAATGAAACCATTACCGCGGTTTATAAGCAACCGGAACAATTGCTTATTTAAGAGAAATAGTAAAATACAGCGAGAAAGAATGTGTTTTGACCACTGAAATATGTATTGAGGAATATGAAAGTACAGAGATATTATGATTGCTATAAATTATCTCTATATGATTACGAAAAACTTTGGGTAAAAGATTGAATAGTAACCCCATATGATAAGAAGACTTGTTAGAGAACGGTTTATTGGACAGTATATATCATAATATGTTTTTATACGAATTACAAGGAGGCGATGAAATGAGTACTATCGAAACTGTTATTCAGAGATTAGGGTATAACAAATCGGAAAAATTATTCTATTTATCTGATATTGATGAGTGCTCTGATTTGTCATGGCATGATAGAAGAGTTTTGCGTGAATTAGCTCCGTATGCAGCTTATATTGTAGATGGTAGTGTGCTCACCGTGTTCTTTGATGATTTAAACAGCAGGACGGATGTAGGGATACATGGGAAAATTTGGAATGCACAGATGCCGGTTGTGATTTCCGATGAAGGCAACTATATTAAAATTTATAACGGAAAAAGTATGAACTTGGGGGCTGATAAAAAAATCAGACTGCGAGATATTTGTTCGTATGATTTGAGTCAATGTGATGAAAAGAACGAATTTTCGTATTGGAATGTGGCTAATATTTTGTCATTGGACCTTTACGAAAAAAGTATGGGTAAGAAGAATTTAAATGAATTTTTAATTGATAATCTTAGATATATTACCAAAAGGTTGAAAGATGATTATAAAATTTCCTTCGCAAATAAGTTGATGTTAAGAGTACTATTTATTCGATATTTAATTGATCGAGGTGTTAATATCGGATATATGGGACTGGATAGTAATGTAAAACAGTCGCAGGAGATATTTTTAAACATTATTAAAAACAAAGATGACTTTTTGAAACTAGTTAAGTACTTGAAAGAGAGATTTAATGGTAATCTGTTTGAAATTGATGAAGAGAAAGAAAATGCTGAAATAACAGAAGCGTCTCTCACGGTGTTACATGATTTTTTGACAGCTAAGGAGGAGATGAATACTGGTCAATTATGTTTATTTCCTTTTTATGATTTTAACATTATTCCAATTGAATTAATAAGTAATATCTATGAGATATTGTTAGGAAAAGAAAATCAGGTTAAAGATAAAGCCTTTTATACACCGGAATATTTAGTAGATTATATGGTAAATAGGACAGTGGGAAAGTATTTAGTTAAAGAAAGTCAGTGTAAAGTATTAGATCCTTCTTGTGGTTCAGGTATTTTTTTGGTCAAATCGCTTCAGAGGATATTGGAACGTAATGCAGAAATAAATGGTTTTTTACAAGACAAAGAAAAAATCAATTCTTTAATTAAGGAAAATATATACGGTGTGGATTACAATGAGGAAGCTGTAGATGTTACAATATTTTCTCTTTATGTCACACTTTTTGATTACCAAGATCCCAAGAGTTTGGAACAATTTAGATTACCTTTGTTAAAAAACGAAAATATTCTTGTTGGAGATTTTTTTGACGAAGAGAAAACTAAATCAATTGAAGATATAGAATTCAAATTTATTTTGGGTAATCCTCCATGGGGCAGTGTTAACCAACAGAATTATAAAAAGTATTGTAAGGATAGAAATGTTGTCGCACAGAATGGAGAAATTTGTGTCGCGTTTTTGTTGAAAGTTCAAGAAATAGGAAATAATGATACAGAGTGTAGTTTGGTAATTCCTTCGAAAATTTTATATAAAGGGAAAAATCCTTCGGTAGCGTTTAGGAAAAGATTATTAGCTAATACACAACTTGAGCAAGTATTAGAAATTTCAGCTGTCAGGAAACAAATTTTTAAAGGCGCGATAGCTCCAGCAGCAGTGCTTTCTTTTGCTTGCAAAAAAAGTCCTATGAACCATAAAGTTGAATATGTAAGTTTAAAACCCAATAAATACTTGAAGTTGTTTGGAATCATTATGATAGAACCAGATGATATCAAATATGTGAGTCAGTCATTATTTATGGATAAAGATGATTTGTGGAAGATTTTAGTTTATGGAGGGTATTGGGATTTTGAATTGCTCAATAGTATGCATGAGAAATTTGATACTATTAGTGATATTGCATCAGAACATAATTTAATAATGAGAAAAGGCCTTCAAGATAATGATGGTGATAGAAAAGATTCTTCTCATTTGATTGGTAAAAAAATATTGGACTCTGAAGAGGCGATAGATCATTTTTGTCTCGATAAGAAAGCATATACAGTTTTTAATAAAAACAAAATACATCGTCCTCGAGATCCCGAGATATATAAGGCGCCATATGTGCTTTTTAAGAAAGGACTGGATTGTGCAGATTATTCTATAAGGGCCGCATATGTAGAGGAGGATTTCCTTTATAGGGAAACAATAAATTGTATAAAGGGTTCTGAAAATGATAAGAAGATTTTATTAAATTTATGTGGATTACTAAATTCATCATTATTTTCATATTTTAACTTAATGCTTGGTTCCTCCGCGGGAATTGAAAGAGAACAGCTCTTTTTGGAGGAATTAGCTGATTATCCATATGTATATAGTGATGAACTTGTTGAATTGGTTCAAACTATGCAACAAGTAGAAACTATCGAGGTTAGGGAGGAATTACAGGAGAAAATAAATCAGTGTGTTTTAAAGATGTATGGATTGCAAAATAATTTTTTTGTTGATTATGTTTTATCTACTCAAATTCCGAAACTTTGTGGAACTTATCAAGAGAAAAAAAGCGATGTAAATATAATGAAACGGTATGCATCAATGATAGCCGGGATATGGGATGAACACTTTGGACAGAGTGGGGTTTTCTATAAGATAACCATTTATCCGGATATAAAAGGAAAATTTGCAGCCATACAAGTAAAACTTTCTTTTGAAAAAAGCGAAGAGAATATCTGTATAATTGATAATATTAACGAAGATATAGATTTGCTTACTAATTTTATGATTTATCAATTGAATGATTGTTTTTATCAAACGAAAAACGTTGTGGAGTTTTCGGAGGATTCGTTTGTAATTGTTAAATCTATAGAAGCCAAGAATTGGCATCCTGCAATGGCAATAAAAGACAGTCATAAAATCTTAAATGCGGTTCTTCTAGGAAAGGAGGACGGCAGATGAGTGGTATATTAAATAAAAATATTTTGGAGGCATTATATCGGGCAAATTTCGAGAAAATTACAAACTATATTATCGACATATGTGAATTGGTTGTAGAGGATTATGAGAAAAAGCAACTGAAGTTACCAAATGATGAGAATAAAATTAGGAGTATTATGCTTGAGGAATATCTGAAACCGCAAAAAGATTCCTATGGTATGTCAGATTATAGATTTGAGTTGGAAGTGCCGGAGAATTATGTTGGAAACGGACAGCATATTGGAAGAGTGGATATTCGTATTTTGCTAAAAAGCGATTTTGAAAAAGAAGATGCCTATTATATCATAGAGTGTAAGCGGATTGATGGTACTTCTAATCTGAATAAAAAATATGTGAAGGAGGGTGTTGCTCGGTTTATTACGGAAAAATATTCGTCATATTATGGTAGAAATATAATGCTTGGATTTGTGGTAAAAAAGATTGATATATCAGCAAATGCTCAATTGATTGAAGAAAGCCAGAATGCGGATTTGGATCAACATATGCATGGCAATTTTCAATTAGTTAAAAGTGACAAATTAACGGAAAGTTATAAGTGTATGTATCAGATACAGTCAGGTGAGCTAGAATTGAGACATATTTTTTCTGATTATTCAAGTATTATTGAGTAGAAGTTATATTATTTGAATTGTTACTAATGGATAAAGAAGTTTTAGAATATATGAGGCAAAGTATTATATGGAAGAGTTGAGAAATATTGCACTTTTGATTGATGCAGATAATACCCAATTATCAAAGTTAGAGAGTGTTATTCGAGAAATATCCATGCATGGAAGAATAGTTGTAAAAAGGGCTTATGGGAATTGGAAAAAAGAAACATTAAAAAATTGGGAGAACGAATTAAAAAGATTAGCAATTAAAGCAGAGCAACAGTTTGACTATGTGACAGGTAAGAACGCTACAGACATGGCATTGGTAATTGATGCAATGAATTTATTGCATAAAGGTATTTATGATTCTTTTGTAATAGTTGCTAGCGATAGTGATTATACACCTCTTGCAATAAATTTGCATGAATCGGGAGTGTATGTAATGGGGGTTGGGGAGAAGAAAACACCTGAATCTTTTAGAAATAGTTGTGATGAATTTGTCTTTTTAGAAAACCTTTCAGGAGAGATAAAAGAAGAAATAGATGATAATAAGTCAGATGTGAAAGGTGAAACGAATAGTGATAATACGGAGAATGACAGTGAACAAGATGAAAGCATAGAAGTAGTACACAATTTACTTAAAATTGCATCTGATAATTATCAGGATGATGAAGGGTATGTTAATATTAGTTCTGCAGGACAATTTATTAAACGTGTAAAACCAGATTTTGATGTTAGAACTTTTGGATTTGTTAAGCTGCCAAAGTTAATTGAAGCATATCCCGAAAAGTATGAAATGAAAAGATATCAAGGGAAAGGGACGGTTACTATTGTGGCATATAGGTGTAAAGAAAATATGTGAGTACACCTTGAGTACAAAAACAATGCGACTCAAAATATTTCATACAAAATCAGCCAATAGTGCAACGAAAAGTAGGAATATCACAACCAAATAAACCCAAAATATTCTTGCATGAAACGAGTTTGAATAATACAAATGTCTATTGTGACCCTTTCGTACCCAAAAACCCATTGAAAAGGGCAAAGTAAAATTCCCTTGGGTGGCTTGAAAAGAGCTTGAAAAAATAGAAAATGAGATAGAAATAATAAAACCTTGTGTAGAGCGTTTTTTACGCTTCTACCCAAGGTTTTTTTATTTGCTTGAACAAAGCACGATAAGACCTTGGAAAAAAGTGTGTCGCTTGAATTGGCTTGAAAAAAGTGGGAAAAGCAACCTTCACAAGCTCGCCAAAATAATATGTTCATGTGATTATAGAAATTTTTTGAAGGTGGTTTTTGAGCAATGTTGAACTCGTTCAATGTGGGAAAACCTAATCCACTTTTTATCTTAATTTTTCCTTTGCTCACGAAGTGAGCGAGGGAAATCGAGTTTGCCCCAAGGAGGGAAAGGAGTTGCGCGAAAGGACATAAATTGAGCCATCAAATCCGCATAAATGCTGGATTTGATGGATTTTGTTTTGTGGTTTGAGTGCAGAATGAGTGCAAAATTATGATATTAGAGTAGATTCGCATATAAATTCTATATCGAGAAGAGGATCTTTTTCTTGAAATGCATATTGCTGAACGCGAGATTGAATTTTGTCTAATTCCTTCTCAGAAGTAATAATTAATACACATATTCGATATTTCCTTGACATGTTCTTCCCATATGCTTGTTCCATTCTTTTTATTCGTTCAAATAATGAAGTAATGGACATAAAACTAATTGGATTTAGGGAAACTTCCCTTGTCTAAAATTTGGTCAGAGTAATCGTCAGATTTGCCCGGACAAATTTTGTCTGTGTCATGACATAGGCAGTGCTTGCTAAGAAAGTAATATAGTATTTTTTTAGGTATTGACAAATAAATACTTCGGAAGTAGAATTAAAATAATTCGAAGCACGAAGTATTTGGAAATAAGGAGCAGGAACTGTCATGAATTTAAGTAATCAGGAAATATCGCAAGAAACATTTCGGGCTATTGCAGATTATATTGAGGAAGTGAAGGAATTATTGTCCTCTGATATATGGGAAAACATATTTCTTGATTGCTCAAAAAATGAAGTTCTGATATTTTGGTTACTTTATCAAAGGCGTGAGGTGAATATGACAGAAATTGCTGAATATATTCATGTGCCTTTGAACACAGCAACAGGAATAATTAATCGAATGGAGAAGAATGAGTTGATAGTCAGAACTCGTTCTAAAGAGGACAAAAGAGTAGTACTTATTGGGCTTAGTGAAAAAGGAATGACACAGTTTCAGAGTTTAGTCAATGAATTGATGTATTACGGTATGAAAGTTATGAGTTCCTTTACAAAAGAAGAAATGAATCTTTTTTATAAAATGACAACGAAGGTGAAGGAAATATTAAGACAGGAGAAAAGGAAAGAAGATACGACGAAAAAGGTACGTAAAATTATAATTGAATAGCAACATAGGGCAGCAAAATGCTGCCTTATAAAAAAATAAATACTTCGAATGGCGAACTATTCGAGGAAAGAAGCTTTGAAAGGAGAACAAAATGAATAGAATCTATATTTTTACAGGAAAAGGTGGAGTGGGAAAAAGCAGTGTCGCAGCAGCACATGCAATTAAGAGTGCAGAGGAAGGAAAAAAGACATTACTTGTCAGCACAGATATGGCACATAATCTGGGAGATATTTTTGAACGGAAATTAGGAAAAGAAGCAGAAAATGTGTTACCTAATTTGGATATTTATGAAATAGATCCTGAATATGTCATGGAAAATGATTTCTCTTCTATCATGAGCTATTTGGGTAATCTACTGTCAGATGTCGATGATTATAGTTTGCAGGATATGGGAATGATGCCGGGGATGGAAGAATTATTTTCATTACTAAAAATTGCTGATATTTATAATAGTGAACGATATGAGAGAATTATAGTGGATTGTGCACCTACGGGTGAAACGCTTGCGTTATTAAAATTCCCGGAATTGCTTTCATGGTATATGGAAAAACTTTTTCCGATTGGTAAGGTAGCTATGAGAATGTTGTCGCCAATTTCAAAGTCGGTATTTAAGGTTGAGATGCCAAATAAAAGCGCTATGACTGATATGGAAAAAATGTATCTGAAATTAGTAGAATTACAGGAACTGTTAAAGAATCGGGATGTCACAAGCATAAGGATTGTAACGACTCCTGAAAAAATGGTTGTGGAGGAAACGAAACGGAATTATATGTATATGAATCTTTATAATTTCAATGTAGATGGTCTTTACATAAATCGAATTCTTCCGCAGGATATTAATAATGATTTCTTTAATAAATGGATTGTTATTCAAAGAGAATATATTACTTATTTAAAAGAAAGTTTTTCTGCACTTTCAATTTATGAAATCCCCTGGTATGAAGAGGAATTGAGAGGAGTATCAAATATTAGAAGGATTGTGGAAGATGTATTATTGGGAAAAGAAGTTTTTGAAGAAAAAATTATTACAGAGAGAGAAGGTTTTAAGCAAATTGAAAAGGGATATCAGTTAGAAGTGTTTCTGCCTTGTGTGGATAAATCGAGTATAGATTTGTATCAGGGAACTACAGATATTGTTATTAAAATAGGGAATTTTAAAAGGAATATTCCACTTCCTAATATACTTCGAAATTATGTGGTTACCGGGGCTAAATTTGAGGAAGAAAAATTGTGTATTATATTTGAGAAAGGAAGTACGGACAGTGAAGAATCAGGAAATGATAGATAGAATAAAAATGGCGAAAGAATATCAGAGAAAAGCAATTCGCGCTTTGTTTCCGGAGGGAATGGACGAGCATTTGGATGTAATTGAAAAAGAGTTAAAGATGATGGCAATGGAAGTTATTACAGAACTACTAAAAGACTGTAATGCGAATGAGGTTTTTAAAGAACAGTCAAGTCAGGAACAGACATCAAAAGTTAAAAAAGTAGATATTGTATAGAACATTTGAAGAGGAAGATAAGAGATGAGAGTAATCATATATACAGGAAAAGGTGGAGTAGGAAAAACGAGTATGGCAGCTGCAACAGCATGCAAAATAGCTAAGAACGGAAAAAAGGTTCTTGTGATGAGTACGGATCAGGCACATAGTTTAGGGGATGCGTTTGATATGAAAATTGATAAAGAGCCAATAAAAATTGCGAAAAATTTGTATGCAATGGAAATAGATACTGTCTATGAAGGTGAAAAGAGCTGGGGAAATCTAAAAGATTATTTTAAACAACTGCTTACTATGAAAGGTGGAAGTGGAATAGAGGTAGAGGAGTTGTTAGTTTTTCCGGGGTTAGAAGAATTATTTTCTATGTTCAAAATTTTAGAAGTATATGAAAGTGGGAAATACGATACTATTATCGTAGATTGTGCACCTACGGGGGAGACGTTGGCTCTGCTAAAATATCCGGAAAGATTGTCAGGAATGATAAATAAGGTATTGCCGATAAAGAGAGCAGGAGTAAAAACGGTAGGACCGGCAGTAGAAAGGGTTATGAAAATTCCGATGCCAAAAGACAATGTATTCGATGATATTGAATACTTAATGGATAAAATGCAGCGGCTACAGAATTTATTGCTGAATAAGGAAGTTGTGAGTCTGCGTGTTGTCACCACGCCTGAAAAGATTGTAATTAATGAAGCTAAACGAAACTTTACCTGCTTGTATTTGTATCATTATAATGTGGATGCAATTATTGTAAATCATATTTATCCCGCAAAGGCAATGGAAGGGTATTTTAATAAATGGATAAAGATGCAAGAGGAGGCATTACAGGATATAAAAGAAAGTTTTAGCGAAGTGCCTCGTTTTTACGTGGAACTGCAACAACAGGAACTGCGTACATTGGATGTGCTGGGAAAAGTCGGAGATACTATTTATGAAGAAATTAATCCGGATGATGTGCTGTTCAAAAAGGAAATCTATAGTATCGACAATGAAAAGAACTGTCTTAAAATTTATTTGCCGTTTGCGGATAAAGGAGAATTAAGATTAGAGCAGGATAAGAATGAGTTGATTGTAGGTGTGAAAAATGAGAGTCGAAAGTTCCCGATTCCATCTGAATTCACTAAAAAAGATATTGTAGGAGCTAAATTCGAGGAAGGATACTTGAATATTTTGTTTTAAGATAATGGAAAGGATAGTTTATGCATCGGGGGATAGTATTGTAATTATCATTTCGGTATGTTAGTATAAATGCATGACAAGGCAACATTAAAGAAAAGGAAGTGATTAGCCCGATTATCGTACTGTCGGTTACCGATAGGAAAATAGACGGAAAGAGCAGAAAATCAGAAATGAATAGAAAATAAGAGACTGTCCTAGTACAGTTACTATTTTGATGTCATGAATGATTTTTGCTCTGTATATAGTTGATAGTTAGCTACAGAGTGATATCTGTAGCTTTTTTTGTGCCTTGTCAGAGTTAGGAGGAAAAGAATGATAACAATTAAAACAGTAGAGAACAAAGATAAAAAAACAAGAATTACATTAGAGGTTATGAATGCTTTGCCAGAATGGTTTTCTCCCCCGGAAGACATTGTGAATAAATCAGTGATACACAGAGAATATCCGTTTATTGCAGCCTTTGATGGTAGTAAAGCAGTAGGTTTTGCGGTGTTAAAAATTCATAACGAATATACGGCAGATGTATATAATTTTGGGGTTCTAAAAGAGTACCACAGAATGGGAATTGGCCATCAGTTGATGGATGCATGTGTTGAATTTTGTAAAGAAAATAATTATAAGTTCTTAACCGTTAAGACACTGGATGAATCGGCAATATATGAGCCTTATAACGGTACGAGGGCTTTCTATAGGAAAGAAGGTTTTTATCCATTAGAAGTGTTTACGTGTGTTTGGGATGAGGAAAACCCATGCTTATTTATGGTGAAAGTGATAAGTGAGGTGATGACAAATGATTATTGATGCACATGTGCATTTGCCGGTATGTAACGGGGGCCATTCACTTCAGCGACAAAAGGAACGGCTACTACACGAAATGAAAGAAAATAGGGTAAGTCATTGTATTGTAATATCGGACTCAAGCATGGAAAGTATTATTGGAACAATGGATGAATGTGTAGAGTTGTTTGCGGAAACAGATAATGTTGATGTGGTCGGTGGAATAAGTCCATTTTTTGAATTTCAGACACAGTTGTTGAAACTAAAAGAATATCTGGATAAAAAACAGATTGTGGGGATTAAATTGTTTACCGGACATGAAGCATTTTATCTCACAGACGAAACACTAAAGTATGTATATGAACTTGCTATACAGTACAACGTGCCCGTACTGTTTCATTCGGGATGGGATAATAATCAATATAGTGATGTCATGTTAGTGGCTGAGGTTGCAAAACAATATCCTGAATTGAAATTAATCTGCTGTCACTGTTTTTATCCGCAGATAGAGAAGTGTTTACTGCTAGAAGAGTTTCCCAATGTATATTTTGACATTTCTTCAATTGCGGATGATGCAACTATTTTGGCGAATATGGAGGCGAAGATAAAGAAATTGATAGAGAAAGTGCCGGAAAGAGTTTTGTTTGGTTCAGATTATTCCGGATGCAGTCAAAAGGAACATATACAATTTGTCAAAAAGTTGGGATTGAAAGAGGGGATAGAAAAAAGAGTGTTTGAGAGAAATGCGGTGGAAGTGTATTCATTAAATATGTAATGTGGAGAGGATTAGCCAGGAATAGCCAAGTATTCTTGGCTAATTATTTTGGGGCTTTTTCGGAATGTATGAATTTATTTCATAAATTTGAATATAATAAATGTAAAGCAAAACAATGACAAATGCTTTACAAATAATGGAGCGCATGGTAAAATTAAATTACAGAAAAGGAGTGATGATTATGGCACAGGCAATGATTAACTTTCGTATGGATGAAGAATTGAAGAAAAGCATGGAAGAAACATGTAAAGATTTAGGATTAAGCATGACAACTGCTTTTACAATATTTGCAAAAAAGATGACAAGAGAAAAAAGAATTCCTTTTGATGTATCGGTAGATCCATTTTATTCCGAAAGCAATATGACATATTTGAAAAAGGTAGTAGAAGATATTGAATCAGGGAAAGCAGTTCTTGTTGAACATGAATTGATAGAGGACTAATGGATGAAGATACTTTGGGATGAACGTGCTTGGGAAGAGTACCTTGAATGGCAGGCCCAAGATAAAAAGACCTTAAAACAATAAATGTCATAAGGTATCTGGATTTTAGAGGGTGTGCC
>JAZSDK010000164.1:0-5078 GCA_045531155.1 Faecalimonas sp.
ATTCAAAAAAGGTGTATGATAGGGAAGTTGGCAAGTGATTTTTAGCTATGTGGAGAAAGTGAAAATTTCAGTAATACGCTCTGTTGATGTGGAGATTTTTCTACGATATACTCCTTCAAAAAGGAGGTATGTCACTTATGGGTAAAGAAATTTATAATATTATCAACGATATGGCGGAGGTATTAAATGCGTCACAGATGCAGAAATTGCAGGAAGTGTTAGTAAATCGTTTGTCTGAGAATAGCACATTGGATTATCTTCAAACCGGTAATGAGGAGTTCATTGATATGTTTTTAACTGCTAAGCATTTAGAAGGGTGTTCAGACAAAACAATACGCTATTATAGGTGTAATATTGAAAAGATGCTGGGGACAATTGATATTCCGGTTGTAAAGATAACTACCGAAATGCTACGAAAATATCTTGTAGAATATCAATCAATAAATAATTGTGGAAAGGTAACTATTGATAATATTCGTAGAAGTCTTTCCACATTCTTTTCTTGGTTAGAGGAAGAAGATTATATAGTAAAGAGTCCGATGAAAAGAATTCACAAGGTAAAAACGACAATTGTTGTAAAGGAAACTATCCCAGATGAAAAGGTAGAGATTCTAAGAGATAATTGCAATAATGTACGTGATAGAGCAATGATTGATTTCTTGCTTTCAACAGGTATTCGTGTAGGTGAATTAGTTAGACTAAATATTGATGATATAGATTTTTCAGAACGAGAGTGTGTTGTCTATGGAAAAGGTGATAAAGAGCGAAAAGCATATTTTGATGCCAAGACTAAAATTCATTTAATGAATTATATCGAATCAAGAACAGATAATAATAGTGCATTATTTGTTTCTTTAAATAAGCCACATAATAGACTTACAGAGAGTGGTGTGGAATTGCGTCTGAGGGAAATGGGTAAGAAGGTAGGCGTAGAAAAGGTACACCCACATAAGTTCAGAAGGACTATGGCAACCAGAGCGATTGAGAAAGGCATGCCCATAGAACAAGTTCAGAAAATACTCGGACATGAGCAGATAGACACCACACTCAGATATGCTATGGTAAATCAAAATAATGTAAAATTGTCTCATAGAAAATATATATCATAAATACGTGTGTAATTACAATGTATTGACACATGGCAAAAGAAGTGTTATGATGTAGAAAAAGTGAGGAGGTATGTTTTATGGATACAAATTTGAATGTTGCTATTGCACCAAAGGATTCAACGTTTCAAGTAAGAATAAATTCAGAAATTAAAAGAGCGGTTGAGGATATTTATGCAAAAACCGGAATGACATTGACAGATGCATTTAACACCTTTATACAGCAGTCTTTAAATGTTGAAGGTCTTCCTTTTATCGTTACCAAGAATAGCAAAGAAGCGTTGAGGGAACAAGCGGTTGCCATGCTGATGCTTGATTTGAAGCGAGCAGAGGAACGAGCTGAAATGGAAGGTTGGATTGATGCAGATGATTTGGAACGGGAATTGGGGGTAATTGATTGAAAAAGATAAAATATACTCCTGATGCAGCGGATAAACTACGTGCATTAAAATCGGCAATATCTGGGGAATATGGCGGGGATAAAGCCAAGAAAATTATCAAAAGCATTACAGATGCAATAAGAGGGCTTTGCAATTATGAAGAAAAGGGTCCTGAAGTATCGAAAATGTTTGATGTAGTGTCAGACTATCGGTACATATTTGTGTCTAGAAATTATGTATTTTATAGGATAGAAGATAAATACATTCGAATAATTAATCTTTATCATGAGAAAGAGGATTTTATGTGGCAGTTGTTTGGAATTGATACTACACCTCAAGATACGATAGATTATTGGGATGAATAGAACAGAAGATTTGAAGTTGATGGAGGTTTTTATGGAGATAATAGATAAAAAAATAGATGGTGGAAAAGCATTTGATTGGGGAAAAACTTCATCTGATTATGCAAAATATCGTGATATTTATCCACAGGATTTTTATGACAAGATAATAAGTCGTAAACTGTGTATAAAGGGACAAAATGTGTTAGATATAGGTACTGGAACAGGAGTTATTCCTAGGAATATGTATCGCTATGGTGCAAAATGGATAGGCACAGATATCTCAGAGAAACAGATAGAGCAAGCAAAGATTTTATCAAAGGATATGGATATTGAATATTATGCTTATTCCGCAGAAGATTTAGATTTTTCCGATAATACATTTGATGTGATTACTGCCTGCCAATGTTTTTGGTATTTTGACCATGATATGATTATGCCTAAATTACATAGACTTTTAAAGGAAAATGGTCGTATATTGGTATTATATATGGCATGGCTTCCTTTCGAGGATAAAATAGCTGGTGAAAGTGAAAAACTTGTTTTGAAATACAGTCCGAATTGGAGTGGAGCAGGAGAAACTATGCATCCGATACACATTCCAGAGTGCTACAATGATAAATTTGAATTAGTATATCATGAGGAATATAAGTTAAATGTTCGTTTCACTAGGGATAGTTGGAATGGTAGAATGAAGGCTTGTCGTGGAGTTGGGGCATCTCTTACAAAAGATGAAATTGCAAGCTGGGAGAGAGAACACAAGGTCTTGTTAGATAATATTGCATCAGAAGAGTTTGATGTTTTACATTATGTTGCAATTGCTGAATTAAAAAAGAAGTAAACTTTCAGTCTTGTGGAGAAATTGAAAGCACGCAAGGATTTGAAGTTTACGCATAGCATGGAGGTTTATAATAAGACCAAGACACATCTGTCGGGTAAGGAAAATACGGCATCTCTCACTCTCTGTCGTGTTAATTATCCGGAGATATTGCTATTGTTTTCTCAGAAAGGAGGTCAAGATGGATCAGAAAAAAATAGGTTTATTTCTAAGAGAATTGAGAAATGAAAAGAACTTATCCCAAGAGCAACTTGCGGAAGAGTTTGGTGTTTCGTCAAGATCTATATCCCGATGGGAAAATGGTAACACAATGCCGGATATTAGTATCATTATTGAACTGGCAGATTTTTATGATATGGATATACGTGAAATAATTCACGGAGAAAGGAAGAGTGAGAATATGGATAAAGAATTAAAAGACACTTTAGTGACCGTTGCAGACTATACGAATAATGAAAACGGAAAGATTATGCAGTCTGCAGTTAACATGGCAATCATTACTTCGGTTTTATTTGGAATTATAACACTTATTATTTTCTATTTTTATAGTTTATCAGATAATTTGTTACTAAATCTAGCTGCAATCGTTACATCTTTTGGCGTGCTTTACAGTGGTCTTAGTGTGTTACGACTTTTTGAAATGAATGAGAAAATCAGCAAAAAATCTCATAAAGTATTAGGAATCATCTTGGTTTGCATTGCGCTTTTTTTGATGATAGGTGTTATTTGTAATGCGATTCTTCAATTGATTCACTTGATTTAGAACGGGGGTGAAACAATTTGAAAAAGATAATAAAGAGATTTCTTGTTGTGATGGCTGTTTTATTGGCTATCCCGATTTTTTAATTGTAGTTATGACTATATGGAATAGCATTGAAACAAAAAAAGACTTGGAAGTAATTGCCACTACAAAGTATGGAGCCTTCTATACAACCAGCAATGGTGACAGGGTGAACTATACATTATATGATAGTGAATCAGAGCAAGTAGTTGTTATTCTTCCAGGGTTAGAATGTATATCAGCTCATTACGAATTTGACGCCTAGATTGATTTGTCATGAATGACGAAAGAAGTGAAAGAGAATGAATAAGTATATTGGTTTAATTAATGAAATGTATAATAACAATATTAGATTGCACGCCCCTTTACAAAGTATTGAGTATGGTATGCCAACAGTGTTATTAGAAATCTTGTGTGTGAGTGATGGTATAGAAGAAGTTATCAGTGTTGGGGATAGGAAAGAATCAATAGGCTGGATTTTATATTCTTATGAAATGATAAAAAATAATACAGAATACTACACAACAGAATATGGAATAAATGGTTACATTTTTTCTGATGATGGTGCAGGAAATGTATTTGTTATGAAAGAAGATGAATCTATTTATTTGTTTAATGCTATTGATGGTGAAGAGGATTATTTTGCAAAATCATTAGTTGAGTTTTGGGACATAAATACCGATGTAGCACCAAATCTGTTATCTAATGAGGAGCTAGCGGATAATTTAGTTAAGAAATATGGATTTGACTTTGCTAAGATTTCAAAGAGTGAAATTAGAGGTTTGATAGAAAAAGAAATTGAAAACTATCAGGATGGAAGCGCTGAATATATAAGAGTTCTTTGTGGATATTTGTTTTGCATTGGAGATTATGAAGATGCTGAATTGATTGAACGAGCGAAATATAGTATTAATTTTGATGTTGGTTGTATGATTGATGCAGATTGGATAGAAGCATTAAAAGGCAATATGTCTGAAGAAGACAAGCAAGTTCAAATACAAGCATTTATTAAGTATTATGAAATTATATAGACCGTAAATTTTCAGCTTTGTAAAGAGTTGAAAGCACGCAAGAACTTGAATATGAAAGTGTTGTTATGGAGGAAAAATGATTTACAGTAAAAAGAAAATGGAAGAAATTGTAGGCGAAATTACAAAACTGGTCGCCGAATATTCTGATTATCCGAAGGCGAAAAATGAAAGTATTGATGAAATTATTTGGTCTAAGGGATGGATAGAGCCTTTTTGCGCTGATTACATAACAGAGATAAATGATAATACCATTATTCCAAGAAAGTTACTAAAAAAGGAACCCAAAATCAAAGATTATGTATCAGTACATCATATGGCTGATAATACCCCTGTCTATTCAAAGTTTTATGGTGATAAGGATAACGTTATATATGAGCAATTTTTCATAAAAAAGGAAAATTTGCTTATAGGTGCATTGTTCCATTACAGTGACAAAAAGTTGTGTAGGTTAACAGTTGAGCATTTTGATGAAAAAGGTCGTCCAATCGAGTTTGACCGTTTTTCGCTGGATGGTGAATCAAAGCGAAAACTTGACAGTATATTTTATACTTATGATAACGACAGAATTATTAAGGCTGAATCAATATTCAGTTTAGATATT
>JAZSDK010000116.1:0-13055 GCA_045531155.1 Faecalimonas sp.
TCAAGGTCTTCGGCTATTTTTAATTTCTGTCAATTACTTGAAGTAGTCAAGTAAGTAGTCAAACAGGAATTTTGGTTAAAAAGAAACGGCTTTTTCGATTTGGTCTAGTTTTGTTTGTTTCGATTTGTTGCTGAGATAATATAGTTTTCTTGTGGTGCTAATATCACTATGCCCCATTTGTTCTTTGATAAAACTTTCGCTTACATTGTTATCTATCAATGTGGTAGCGTATGTTTTTCGTATCTTGTGTATTGAACGGCGAGGAATATTCAATTTATCACATACTATTGCTAATCGCTTGTTAAAGGTATTTCCACGAATGCGTTTTCCACCATTTTCAAACAAGTATTCCCCATTTGGATTTAAAGCAATAATTCTGTCTAATATGGTTTTGGCATAAGTAGGAATAATCAAAGCACGATTACCTGCTTCTGTTTTTGTATCGTCTCTTACTTCAACTTTCCATTTTTGGTTCTCATCACGATATTTCACTTCGGTACGTTTGATTTGAATTACTTGTCCTTTTATATCAGATGATTTCAATGCACTCAATTCGCCAACTCTTAAACCTGTGTAGAATACAAGGAGAACACCCAAATTATGAATGTCCTCATGGTCGCTTAGATACTTTGTTACTTGAACAATCTCATCTTCACTAAACACCTCTTTTTCTTCATCTACAATCTTGCGTTTAAAGATATTTCTTGATAGTTCCAAATCTCCAAAAAAATGGGTAATGCTTATGTCGGTATATTTTTTCTTCTTTGCACGCTTGAAAATACCTCTTATCAATGTACGGCAACCCTCATACGATTTATGAGTGAGTTCTAGGTCACGAATCACGGATTTAATATAATCTTCTATGTCGTCTTCCGTTATGTACTTAAATTGCTTCTTCGTGATAGGGTGCTTATAATTAACAAAGAACCTTTCAAAATTATCATTATATCGGTCATAGGTTTCTTGTTTGATATCCCGTTCTCGCAATTTCTTTTCTATCCACTCATAATATACAGTAGAAAGATAGATTTTTTCTTCTTGTTCTTTATAAAAGGCTACAAGCAAATCCTCTAACTCTTTGCGAGTTTGTCTACGCTTGTAAGTTCTTTTGCCTTTCTTCTCATTAGGAAGATAAGTGCAATATAGTGTTTTGCCTGTTTTCTTGTCTACTGTTTCTGTGATTGCGTAAGGGTGTAGTTCTAATAATTTCTTCCTTTCCATAGTTTCCATATCATTCAGCATGGTATCTATCGAGATTATATCATTCTCAATTGCATATCTCAAGATATCATTATAATCGTAGGACTTGTTTGTTACAGTTGTTTTGTTTGTTGTTTTTTTCATACAATAGTCTCCTTTTCCATTTTTTCTAGGCAAACTATGGTCAGTAGAAATTGGTAAAAATGGAGGGGCGATGTAAAAAAACAAATCCTAATAAAGCCCCGCAGAGCGAAATAGAATTGATGTGAAGCGTCACTTCGTATTGAGTATGTTTTTTCGCACTTTTCATGGTTGATCTTCTAGACTATGGAAAACTGATAAATGAGGAAGTGAGGAAATGACAAAGAAAATAACGAAAGCAACTTACCATTGTGGGCGTACCACAAAGGCAGGCAAGGTTTATAATGCGAACCACAACACAAGAATGGAAACGAGAAACGGACAGAAGCACATAGACCACGAGAAGACAGAATGCAATCTGTTGTATCGTGTAGAGAATAACAAGTTGATACCTTGTAAGAGTTACGATTGTATTGAATTTGAGAAGAAGCGATATTCGGAATTGTTTGGAGATAGTCTGAAAGCAAAGAATGAGCGATACATCAAGCAAAGGCACAAGGAACGCTGTCGGGATATTGACGATTTATATCGTGATTCAAAGAAGTGTCCGATTGAAATAATATTGCAGGTCGGTAAAGCGAATGATGATATGACGTTTGAAGAAAAAGTTGAATTGTCAAAAAAGATAAATATTGATTTTGTCCGAGAAATGCACAGAAGATATGGAACGAATTTTGTTCCTTTAGATCTTAGCGGTCATTTGGATGAGGCTTCACCCCATTGGCATTATCGGGCAACTTTTTTATATAAGGGAAAAGACGGACTAGAAGCAAACCAAGCGAAAGCATTTGAAGAATTAGGGATTGAAAGACCAGATATGACGAAGCCTGTCGGAAAGCATAACAATCCATTGATGACATTTACAGAGCAGGCAAGAGAATTATATTATGAGATATGTGAGCGTTACGGATTTGAGATTGACAGAGAAGTGAAAAATCCGTCACAGAAGCACAAGGAGACATTGGAATATAAGTGTGAAATGCTTGAAAAAGAAGTACAGGCAAAAGACCAAGCAATTGCAGGTATGACAGCACAGCTTGAAGCCGTTAACCGAGAAAAGAACATCACGCAAGCAAAAGCCAATCAAGAAGCCGACAGATACAAGGAAAACAAGATAAGAGCCGACAAAGAAGAAATTCGGGCAATCAATAATTCGGAGTTGGCAGAGAAACTTTTGACGAACAAGGTCAAACACAATAAAGACGGTACAATCACAATAGGGCTGAAACAGTATCAGCAAGCAACATCATTAGTGCAGGAGACGAAGAACGTGCTTTCTAGCGAAGTATATGCTCCTGTTGAACGGAAAGAAATGCAAATGGCAACCGAGCGATTGCATAAGGAAAAGGCACGCTATCAGATAGCAGCCGACAATATGGAAAGCGAGATTGAACGCAGAGCAGAGGAGAAAGCAAAACAACAGGTGCATAGTGAAAAGCACAGAATTGAAAACCTAGAAGAAGCATTGGCGAAAGAGCGACACGACAAGAATTACATACTTGAAATGATAAAGCGATTTCTTCCTGAACAAATGCTAGAACGTTTTGAACAGTTTTCGGGCATTTTATTCCATAGTCAAGAACGTGGTAGAAGTCGAGGTCGATAAGAGAAAAAGTCCTTACAATATCCAAGAGGGATATTGCAGGGACTTTTTAACGTTCAAACTCAACATAAGGGTCAATTTCTCGGTCTATATTCTCGAAATCTGTGGCAGGTTCAGTAGTTGGATATTCTAAATAATATGCAGGATATTCAGATAAATCCAACCAACCAAACACAGCTAATCTCTTTAATGTATTAGTAATGTCTTGAACGTCTGTAACAACAATAGGAAGTTCATTTAAATTAGGCATTATTAGAAGTTTTCCATTTTCGCAATCACTGACACCGACAACACTATATACTCGTAGACTTCCGTCAATCTTAACTATGATTTGCATGATTTCGCACCACCTTTCGACTTTTTATAATAAATATAGAAGAGCATATAGATACTTTTCTTGTTCGTTTATGCGAAGTTCCATATCTCTGATAATAATTCTTTCCATTAGTGTGATAGGAGTATCGAGGCACATTTGTGAAACATTTCGTTGGAGTATACTAGGACATAATTAAAAAATGTTTACAGAATTGTTGATGAGGGGTGTTGGATTATGAGGGATGTTGGATTATTGACAAGTACCAAAATTGAGGATATAATATGTTGCAACACTAATTAAAGGAGCGTAATTTATATGTTTTGTCAGAAATGTGGAACCGAAAATAACGACAGTAGTATATACTGTTCCAACTGTGGAACACCACTAAAAGAAACAAAGGGTAAAAGAACAAACAAGAACAGTGGAACGATGTTTTCTGGTTTCTTGTTAAATATATTCTCAGTCGTTATTCCAGCAATTTTAATATTCGCATTCGACTTAGTCTCAAATTCAAGTTCTAGTCAAGATGAGGGTGGTGGTGTAACAATAGAGTTTAACGCAGACTATTCTACCTCCTTACTTTCACTTGCCATAGTAATTGGATTGATAATCTTTGCTATAGGTATTGTTATTTACTTCAATAAGAATGCTAAGTTACGAAAAATATTATCTTTGTTGTATTTAATCGTTGCAATCGCTGATCTTTGTTTATTAGTTGTAAATACTTTAACATACATACTTGCGACTTGTGGATTAGGCGTAATCTTATATGTACCAGGTATTTTACAAATTATTGCAGGAGAAAAATATGTGTCTGCAACAAGAGAATATGAAACGTAGAGCATTTCAAGAAGTGAGACTAATTATATACGCAGTACTAATTGGGAATGGTATTTTTGTTCAATACTTTTCCCCTCTGCATTATATGTGTGATTATGAAGGCTATTCTTGTTCTATGTGTGGCATGAGAACTGCAATTGACTGTCTGACTAAATTGCAATTTAGAGAAGCATTTGAAAGCAATCGTCATATAATAATTCTATTGATTATTGGATTGCTGATGCTACTAGATAGTATCTTAATAATTAAAGAATGGTATAAAAATCATAAAAAACTCGTGTGAGACAATCTTAACGAAGAAATGTTTGGCACGAGTTCTTTTTGTGTTAAAAAAGATTATTGGATAGTATAATTAAGTGGTGAATCAATAGATGTTATGTTTCATTACCCAAATGTGTACCGCCTACAAGAGGGTTTGTCTTTTGCAACGGCTAGCAACGGCTTGGTGTCTAGATTTAGGTAGACTTCTCCTGCGAAATTTGAAGAGAAGCCCACTCAAACACAAATGCATACGCCTTTTCAGATGGGAATTACTAGTAGTATCCGTGTAGTTTCCGTATTGTATGCTGAGTTTTGAGGCAACAATCAACTTGTGTTATCAATATAAATCAATAGCACCACACTTTCTACACGCGCCAAGCCACCCAAGTCGTCTCCACGTGCGTAACCTTTCGGTATTGTCTGTGCGCCCCTGCTCCACTTTTGCATAAGTGGAATGGCGTCTGCCCTACATGGGATAGTTTTAACCCTGCCGACATATCAATCGGTTTAGGCTTCCCTTACTATCGGGAGAGATATCCCTATCTCTACGAGGTCATTGCTTCCATCTTCAACCCCTGTCGTCATCATTTCACGGATTGTTGTACGCTACTTTGAACCGAGTACATTTTATAATTAAGCCGTACCAAACTTTCGTTATTATACTTGTATCGTCATCAAGTGGCACATAGCAATTTAATGCAACATATACTATATGCTTTCCTTTTTCACTTAAAGGCAAGTGTAACTAATTAGTCTAGTTACCTACTGTAATTGTTTGGTGCAATTACTCACGAAACGAGTTTGCTAAAAAGATAGAAGATGAAAAAACCCCAAAATTAAAAAAGAAGTCTATTTGACGTTTGTAGTCAAATAAACTTCTGATTGTAACCAATACCACGCTGAATACTCCTTTCTTTTGATTTTGACTACGTGTAGTCAAAGGTAGTCAATGTGTAATTGGAAAAAGCCTTATTTTATAAGGGAATGAGGAATTTCGGCGAGTGTTCGATTCCCTCATCCCCTGTTTATCGAATAGTCGAAAATCTTGATTGCTCAAGACTTTCGGCTATTTTTTATTTATGAAGAATGAGTGGGCACTCGAAAAATAATTAAAAAAGAAAATTTAACACTTTACTTCGTTAAAATTATGTTATACAATAGTATGTATATTTTATATTTATATTAAAGGAGAGAGAATAATGAAAAAGACAAGAATTATTGCAATTTTAACATGTGCAATCCTTTGCATGACGAGCCTCGTAGGTTGTGGCGGAAGCAAGGGATACACATCTGAGAACACAGAGTATGTAATCGGTGTTTCAGGACCACTTACAGGAGATGCGGCTGTTTATGGTAAAGCTGTTCAAAACTCAGCACAGATGGCTGTTGATGAAATCAATGCTGACGGTGGATTAAATGGTATCAAATTCAGATTAGAAGCTTTAGATGACGTAAATGATGCAACAAAGCTTTCTACAAACTACTCAACATTGCTTGAAAAAGGTATGCAAGTTTCACTTGGTACTGTAACTACGCAACCAGGACTTGAATTCAAAGAATATTCAGCAGATGACAACGTATTTTTCCTTACTCCATCAGCATCAGGAGATGATATTCCGGCAAATGATAACGGATTTCAAATGTGTTTTGCTGATGGAAATCAAGGTGCTGCAGCAGCGACTGCGGTAAATGCTGACTACAAGAATCAGTCAATTGGTGTGTTCTACAGATCAGATGATCCGTATTCAAGTGGTATTTTCAAACAATTTAAAGAAAAGTTAGATGATTCGATTACGATTATTGAAGCACCATTCCAAACAGGTGCAACTGACTATAATGCTCAGATTGATAAGTTGAAAGATTGTAAATTTATCTTTATGCCGATTTATTACCAACCGGCTTCAGACTTTATGCTTCAGGCTAAAACAAAGATAGCTGCAGATGCAATTTATTTTGGATGCGACGGATTTGATGGTCTTGAAACAAAATTTGATATTAATTCAATTCCTCAAAAAGTAACGATGCTTTCACACTTTAATTCAAAAGCTGAATCGGGTGCAGCAGCAGACTTTATTAAGAAATATACAGAAAAATATGGAAAAGATACATTAAATCAGTTTGGTGCTTCTGCATATGACTGTGTATATGCAATCTACAATGCAATGAAGGAAGCAATTGATGAAGGAAAAGAGATTCCTGTAACAATCTCTGCTTCTGATCTTGGTGACATTTTGAAAGAAAAATTTACAAATGGATTTACATATGAAAATGGCGTAACAGGTGATAGCATTACATGGGATGAAAAGGGCTATGTTAATAAAGAGGCCATTCAATATGTAATTAAAGAGGCAGATAAATAGGAGAATTTATGGAAATTATTGAAACCTTAATTAGTGGCTTAAGCTCAGGCAGTACATATGCAATGATTGCGCTTGGATATACCATGGTATATGGTATTGCGAAGATGCTGAATTTTGCACATGGAGATGTCATCATGGTGGGTGGTTATGCCCTCTATACAACGATGCTGATAGGTGGTCATCCATTGTTGGGGCTCTTGGTGGCAATTCTATTTTGTATACTGCTTGGGATTACGATTGAAAAAATAGCATATAAGCCTTTGAGAGGTGCATCACCATTGGCGGTATTAATTACCGCCATTGGTGTTAGTTATCTGCTTCAAAGTTTGGCGCAGATGATTTTTGGCACTGCTCCGAAGACAGTAATTGTTGCAGATTTGGGTAATCTGGAAATCGGGGAATTAAAAATACCGTATTATATTGTTATTACTCTTGTTTGTTCGACGATTATTATGGTTGCTCTAAATTTGTTTGTAAGGAAAACCAAAATCGGAAGAGCTATGGTGGCTGTATCAGAAGATAAGGGTGCGGCACAACTTATGGGAGTCAATGTTAATAGGGTAATTATGATTACCTTTGCAATTGGCTCGGGTCTTGCAGCGTGTGCAGGATTTTTTATGCTTATGAAGGCGCCAAGCCTTTCAAATACCTTGGGAGCAATGCCTGGTATTAAGGCGTTTACAGCAGCCGTTATTGGTGGTATTGGGTCTATACCTGGTGCCATGGTTGGTGGTCTTCTGATGGGAGTTGTGGAAGCAATTTCACTTAAAATTACTGTCATTGCACCATATACGGATGCCATAGAATTTATGATTCTTATCATCATACTTTTAGTAAAACCGACAGGTATTCTGGGTAAGGTTAGAAGGGAGAAAGTATAATGACAACAAGGGTTAAAAAAATCAAATGGAAACATTATGCAAATTACATAGTGATTGCCATATTGACAATTGTGTTTGCAATATTATCTTTGACCGGTTCCCTTTCACCTTCAACGGTTTATCTTTTGGAAAAGATGGCAATTGCCATTTTACTGGCAGTGTCACTTAGTGTTGTCGTAGGTTTCTTGGGTGAATTATCTTTAGGACATGCAGGTTTTATGTGCGTGGGTGCATATTTAGGAGGAAAGGCCTCTTGCTTGTTAGAGCCATTATTAGGTGACGGTTTTATTACCTTACTGATATCAATGGTTGTAGGAGGTGTTGTGGCAGCACTTTGTGGTGCGATTATTGGCCTCCCTGCATTGCGTTTAAAAGGAGATTATCTAGCCATTGTAACACTTGCTTTTGGTGAAATTGTTCGTTCGATTTTTATGAATTCGAGTGATGAAAGTTTCGGTGGACCGTTAGGACTTAATACACCACGATATGATAAAAATGAATTGTTTATTATCGCTTTTGTAATGGTGTTGATTTGTCTGGCGGTTATCCAAAACCTTATCCGTTCAAAACACGGTAGAGCTATTACCTCAATCCGTGATAGCGAAATTGCAGCAAGGGCCACAGGTATTAATGTGACAAAATATAAATTATCAGTATTTACGATTGCTGCATTTTTTGCCGGTATAGCAGGTGTTCTTTATAGCTTTAGCAATTTTACAGTACAGAGTACAAAGTTTGGTTATAATTATTCTATTGAAATTTTAGTTATGGTTGTGCTTGGTGGTATGGGTAGTATCAATGGCTCGATTATTGCAGCAGCCCTTGTTACATATTTGGATGTAAAACTGCAAACGATACTTACCGGCAACTTGGCTGTATTACAAGACTTGCTGTATGCATTGATTTTGATTATTCTTGTAATTTATAACAATGCACCTGCTTTGAAGGGATTCCGTGAACAATACAGTATGAAGAATCTGCTTCAAAAGATTTTTGGAGCGAAACACGACCCTTCACATCCAGCAGATGATGAAGCAAAATGGGATAGAGTGCCTACAAAGATTGACATGAATGAAGTGTTGTCTACAGAATTTCAACCGACAATGTCTACAGTTGATCCGGACCGAAAGGGGGATTTTAAATAATGGGTGATGTTATTTTAAAAACAGAAAATCTCGGTATTTCCTTCGGTGGTCTAAAAGCGGTTCAAGATGTAAACATTGAGATTAAGAAAAAACAATTATATGGTTTGGTAGGGCCGAATGGGGCAGGAAAGACAACTGTTTTCAACATGCTCACAGGGGTTTATCGTCCTACAACCGGACAAATATATTTAGATGGTGAAAATATTACCGGCAAAAGCCAGGAAACCATCAATCATAAGGGGATTGCCCGTACATTCCAGAATATCCGTCTTTTTAACAATATGACGGTTATCCGAAACGTATTGGTAGGATTACATAACCAACCGGAGTTTAAGTGCAGCATGATTGAGAGTATGTTCCGTCTTCCAAGACATTTCCGCTGTGAAAAAGCAATGCGTGAGAAAGCAAAGACTATTTTGCGTGTTGTAGGTTTGGAAGAGGAAAGAAATTATCTCTCTTGCAATTTACCATATGGTAAACAAAGAAAATTGGAGATTGCGCGTGCACTTGCAACGAATCCGAAGCTTTTGCTTTTGGATGAACCGGCAGCAGGTATGAATCCAAATGAGACGGCAGACCTTATGAATATTATTACACGTATCAGAGATGAGTATGATATGACAATTCTGCTTATTGAACATGATATGAAATTTGTATCTGGACTTTGTGATGAAGTAACAGTCCTTAACTTTGGTACGGTTCTTGCACAAGGAGATACAAAGACAGCTTTAAATGACCCAGAGGTTATTAAGGCGTATATTGGAGGCTAAGAGATGGCATTATTAGAAGTAAAGGACCTACAGGTATATTATGGTGTAATTCAAGCATTGAAAGGAATTAGCTTTGAAGTAAATGAAGGTGAGATTGTCACCTTGATCGGTGCGAATGGTGCTGGTAAAACTACTACCATGCAAAGCATTATCGGACTGATTCCTTCAAGACATGGAAGCGTTACATTTGACGGACAGGATATTACGAAAATGCCATGTCACAAAATTGTGCATCACGGTCTTACACAGGTTCCGGAAGGCAGAAGAATCTTTCAAGAATTGACAGTATATGAGAACCTGTTGATGGGGGGTTTTTCACAGAAGGACCAATCTTTGTTGAAGAAGGATATTGAAAATATATACGAACGTTTTCCGAGACTCGCAGAAAGAAAGAACCAGATTGCAGGGACGCTTTCCGGTGGTGAGCAGCAGATGCTGGCAATCGGTAGAGCCATGATGAGTCGTCCAAAACTATTACTGTTGGATGAGCCTTCCATGGGATTGTCGCCACTTTTAGTTGACCAAGTGTTTGAGATTATCAAACAATTACGAGATGATGGAACAACCATTTTACTTGTGGAACAGAACGCAGGTAAATCGCTAGCAATATCAGATAGGGCGTATGTGCTTGAACTTGGTGAAATCGTTCTTAGCGGAACAGGGGCTGAACTGGCTGCAAGTGATGAAGTCAAAAAGGCATACCTTGGAGGTTAAATAAAAACTCATATATAATAACATGGCTTGGCAAAATTAAAATTGCTAAGCCATGTTTGTTTGCGCCTCTAGCGGGAGTAGCTTCTACACTGCATTTCTTTTTGGGCCAATTGTGCCAATAATACTGCAGATTGTGCCAATTTTAATACTAATAGTGCTATTGCTTCCCTTTAATGTAAATGCTAAAATGATATTAGGAAAATTAGAAATTATCGAAAGAAAGGTGAGAGCATGAAGTGTATTATTAATGGACGAATTGTATTACCAAATTCTGTGATTTCGGGAAGTGCAATTGTTTATGATGAGAAGATTAGAGCAATTGTGCCACAGTCTGAAATAAACACAGAAGAATATGAAGTAATTGATGCGAAGGGAAATCTTGTTGCCCCGGGACTTGTAGACATCCATATTCATGGTTATCTTGGAGAAGATGCTTCAGATGGAAGTGCGGATGGACTGAAAAAGATGGCAGCAGGAATCGCAAAGAATGGTGTAACTTCTTGGTGCCCAACCACAATGACCATGCATAAGGATGTTATACTGAATGCATTTGAAACAGCTAGAACAGTAAAGACCGAAAAGGAATGCTATGGTGCTAAAATCTTAGGAATTAACTGTGAAGGGCCATTCATTAACCCTTCTAAGAAAGGTGCACAGCCGGAAGAATTTATTTTGCCACCAGATGGCGATTTTATTGTAGATAATGCAGATATTTTAAAATTATTTACAGTGGCTCCGGAGATGGATGGTGCGCTAGAATGTATAAAAAAAGTTTGCGAAGACGGCAGAGTGCTTGTGTCTATGGGACACACCGGTGCTTCCTTTGATGAAGCTAATGAAGGTATTAAAGCAGGGGTACGTCATACAACCCATTTATTTAATGCAATGACAGCCTTGCAACACCGTAATCCGGGTGTGGTAGGAGCCGCACTTTCTGATGAAAGAGTAAGCTGTGAAATGATTGCGGATACCTTCCATGTAAACCCAGGTTTGTATAAATTGGTTGCAAAAGCAAAAGGTGATAAGCTCTGTTTGATTACAGACTGTATGCGTGCAGGTGGTATGGAAGATGGAGATTATACTTTGGGTGGACAGCATGTAATCAAAACAGGTATTCAATGTTTGCTTGAAGATGGAACCATTGCAGGTAGTGTATTGGAGTTGAATGCGGCTGTTAGAAATCTAAAAGACCATACAGAGTTGTCACTTCCTGAGGTGTTTGCCTGCGCAAGCTTAAATCCAGCGAAGGCAGTAGGCGAAGCTGACAGAATTGGTTCTTTAGAAGTTGGAAAATGTGCAGATATTATGATTTGTGATGATGAAATCAATGTAATAACCACAATCATAGATGGTAAAATATTTGAATAGTTAGATAAAAGGAGAATGACAATGATAAAAGCAATTTTAGATCCAGGATATCAACCAATGGCAAAGGTTGTAGCTGAATATCAGGAAAATGTAAAAAAAGTAGGCGGCGTTCCTATGGTAATTGCCGTGGAAAGAAATAAGGGATATATTTCTACATATCAAATGGACATTTATGCAGATGGAACAGGTCATGACGAGGAAAATTATGGCATTGCAGAACGTATTGTAAAAACCCTCCTTTGGTTATACGGTGGTTACAAAGTGACTGTTGCAGGTTCAAAGAAGATATATGAAGGTTTGCTTGCGGCATACAAGCAAGGCGGAGCAAGAGAGTTTGATGCCAACTTTATGTCTCGTGTGTATGAGAAACCGTTTGAGGTTTTGTATGTGGAAGATGTAAAGAATGCGCCAAAGGCTCATCAGGCAGCAGATTCCATCGGACGTCATTTAGATGGATGTCGTATTGGTTTTGATGCGGGCGGAAGTGATAGAAAGGTAAGCGCAGTGATTGACGGAGAAGCAGTGTATTCCGAAGAGGTGGTATGGTTCCCTAAATTACAGTCTGATCCGGATTATCACTATCAAGGTATTTTAGAAGCAATGAAAACAGCAGCTTCACATATGCCACGAGTAGATGCAATCGGTGTTTCTTCAGCCGGTGTTTATATTGACAATAAGATTATGGTGGCTTCTTTATTCCTCAAGGTTTCTGATGAAGACTTTGAGAAAAAGGTAAAAACCATGTATATGGATATCGCAAAGGAAATCGGAGATGTGCCAATTGAGGTTGCAAATGACGGTGATGTAACAGCCCTTGCAGGAGCGATGGATTTGAATGACAGTAACGTACTTGGTGTTGCCATGGGAACCAGTGAAGCAGTAGGATATGTTGATTCTGAAGGAAATATCACAGGCTGGCTGAATGAACTTGCTTTTGTTCCGGTTGATTACAATAAGGATTCCATGGTGGATGAATGGAGTGGTGATTACGGTTGTGGTGTGAAATATTTTTCACAAGATAGCGTAATTAAGTTGGCTCCGGCAGCAGGAATTGAGTTGGAAGAAAGCTTATCTCCGGCTGAAAAACTAAAAGTAGTTCAGAAATTAATGGCAGAAGGAGATGAAAGAGCTGCTAAAATCTATGACACAATCGGTGTGTATTTCGGAAATACGATTGCATACTATGCAATGTTTTATGATATCAAGCATGTGATCATCATGGGACGTGTGACAAGTGGAGATGGTGGAACCATCATTCTTGACCGCGCAAACGAAGTATTAGAAAAAGAATATCCGGATCTTGCTAAGAAGATTACATTACATATTCCGGATGAAAAGAGTAGACGTGTAGGTCAGTCAGTGGCTGCGGCAAGTCTTCCGAAAATCAAATAAGGAAAGAAGATAGTAGAAAAGGTCATCCGGTGTTATATCGGATGACCTTGTTTGTTGTAGAGTA
>JAZSDK010000039.1:0-13644 GCA_045531155.1 Faecalimonas sp.
AATGTTGGCAAACAATATCTATCTTATGGATGTTGAAGCACCAAGAGTAGCGAAACATTGTGAACCTGGACAATTTGTAATTGTTAAAATTGATGAAAAGGGAGAAAGAGTTCCTCTTACAATCTGTGATTACGATAGAGAGGCAGGAACTGTAACGATTGTGTTACAGACAATCGGAGCATCAACAGAAAAAATGGCACATTTAAAAGAAGGAGATTATTTCAGAGACTTTGTTGGTCCCCTTGGATGCGCATCAGAGTTTGTAAATGAGGACCTTGAAGAATTAAAGAAGAAAAATATTCTTTTTGTAGCCGGTGGTGTTGGTGCAGCTCCAGTTTATCCACAGGTCAAATGGTTACATAATCACGGAGTAAAAGCAGATGTTATTGTAGGTTCAAAAACAAAAGATTTATTAATCTTAGAAGAAGAAATGAAAGCGGTAGCAGGGAATTATTATCCATGTACAGATGATGGTTCGTATGGACATGCCGGTATGGTTACTTCCAAAATTGAACAGTTGGTAAATGAAGAAGGAAAAAAATACGACCTTTGCGTTGCAATTGGGCCAATGATTATGATGAAATTTGCCTGCCTTACAACAAAGAAATTAGAAATTCCTACAAGTGTTAGTATGAATCCAATTATGGTGGATGGAACAGGAATGTGTGGTGCATGTCGTCTGCAAGTAGGAAATGAAGTCAAATTCGCATGCGTTGACGGACCGGAATTTGATGGTCATTTAGTAGATTTTGACCAGGCAATGAAGAGGCAACAAATGTACAAGACAAAAGAAGGACGTGCATTGTTGAAGGTTCAAGAAGGTGATACACATCATGGTGGATGTGGACATTGTGGAGGTGACGAATAATGGCTGATGTATTAAAGAAGGTTCCGGTAAGAGAACAGGATCCAAAGGTACGTGCAACAAATTTCGAAGAAGTGTGTTACGGATATAATAAAGAAGAAGCAATGGAAGAAGCCTCCAGATGTATCGGTTGTAAAAATGCAAAATGTGTGCAAGGATGTCCGGTAGCTATTGATATTCCGGGATTTATCAGCAAAGTGAAAATCGGTGAATTTGAAGAAGCATATAAAATTATTGGTAAATCTTCTGCACTTCCGGCGGTATGTGGTCGCGTATGTCCACAAGAATCTCAGTGTGAAGGCAAATGTATTCGTGGTTTAAAAGGGGAACCGGTATCTATCGGTAAATTAGAAAGATTCGTTGCAGATTATGCCTTGGAAAATGATATTAAACCAGAAAAAGCAGAAAGCACAAACGGTCATAAAGTAGCTGTTATCGGTTCGGGCCCTGCAGGTCTTACCTGTGCAGGTGATCTTGCAAAAATGGGATACGAAGTAACTGTATTTGAAGCATTACATGAACTTGGCGGTGTGCTTGTGTATGGTATTCCGGAATTCCGTTTACCAAAACAGAAAGTTGTTGCGAAAGAAATCGACAAGGTAAAAGAACTTGGTGTTAAATTTGAAACAAACGTTGTAATTGGTAAATCAACTACCATTGACCAGTTAATCGAAGATGAAGGCTTTGAGGCTGTTTTTATCGGTTCGGGTGCAGGACTTCCAAAATTCATGGGTATTCCTGGTGAAAATGCAAACGGTGTTTTCTCAGCAAATGAATATTTAACTAGAAACAACCTAATGAAAGCCTTTGATGAATCTTATGATACACCAATTGCTGCCGGCACAAAAGTCGCTGTTATCGGTGGTGGAAACGTAGCAATGGATGCTGCAAGAACAGCACTTCGTCTTGGTGCTGATGTACATATTGTATATCGTCGTAGCGAGGAAGAACTTCCAGCCCGTGTGGAAGAAGTACATCATGCAAAAGAAGAAGGTGTTATCTTCAACCTTTTGACAAACCCAACGGAAATTCTTGTAGATGAAAATGGTTATGTAAAAGGCATGAAATGTGTAAAGATGGAACTTGGTGAACCAGATGCTTCAGGAAGAAGACGTCCAGTTGTAGTGGAAGGCTCTGAGTTTGAAATGGAATTAGATACGGTTATTATGTCGCTTGGTACATCTCCAAACCCACTCATTTCTTCAACAACAGAAGGATTAGAAGTCAATAAATGGAAATGTATTGTTGCAGACGAAACGAACGGTAAAACAACCAAAGAAGGCGTTTATGCTGGTGGTGATGCCGTAACTGGTGCGGCAACTGTTATACTGGCAATGGGTGCAGGTAAAGCCGGAGCACAAGGTATTCACGAATATTTAAGTAATAAATAAAATCATGTTTGAATGTAGTAGGAGGGAAGACACATATTAGTGTATCCCTCCTAAAAATTTGCTCAAATATGTGTCAAATTATCGTTTTTCTGATATAATAATATAGCGAGATTATTTCACAGGAGGATATTTATGCAATTAGCAATGTTAACGGCACTCGGTGTTGGCGGCGCAACCATCGCAGGTGTTTTAATCGGATTTGTCTTTCAAAAGATTCCACATAAATTTAATGACGCAATCCTTGGGTTTGCTGGAGGAATTATGCTTGCAGCAGCCGTACTTGGTTTGATTATTCCATCCTTAGATGAAGGAAATGTATGGATTACGGTTTTGGGTATTTTATCAGGTGCTATTTTTTTGAATGTAGCGGATAAAATCACTCCTCATTTACATCGTATTACGGGGATTGATCAGGAAACCCATTCAGATGCACAGAATTCACTCAATAAAATCATGTTATTTGTTATTGCAATAGCCATACATAATCTGCCGGAAGGAATTGCAGCTGGTGTGGGATTTGGTAGCGAAGATATCAGTAACGCTATTACTGTGGCAGTTGGTATTGCACTTCAAAATATTCCGGAAGGTATGATTATTGTATCACCACTCATTATGGCAGGGGTTTCCAAATGGCGTGTGTTCTTAATTGCAAGCTTTACGGGAGTAATTGAAATTGTAGGAACAATGATAGGTTTTATGGCTGTGTCTGTAGCAACTACAATTTTACCATTTGCATTAGCATTTGCAGGTGGAACCATGATTTATGTAGTCAGCGATGAAATGATTCCTGAAACACATAGTCATGGATACGAGCGTATGGCCACATATTCGCTTATATTAGGATTTATTGCCATGATTGTGATGGATTTTTATATTGGATAAAAGGGGATAATAAATCATGTTTTTATATGAAACTCATGTGCATTCCTTGAGTGGAAGTGCGTGTGGACAATGTACACCTCAGGAGATTGTGAAGGCTTACAAGCAGGCAGGGTATGCCGGACTAATTCTTACAGACCATTTTATAAAGGGAAATACCAGTGTGCCTAGAGATTTAGATTGGGATACTAGAATGCATATGTATTATAATGCATATCTGGAAGCAAAAGAAGAAGGCGATAAGTTGGATTTTGATGTATTTTTCGGGATTGAGCATCATTATGGAAAAGGGAAAGAGGTACTAATATATGGTATTGATTTGGACTTTTTATTGACTCATCCGGAATTAAACACAGCAAGAATCGAAGAATATGCCGACTTAGTGCATGAATATGGTGGAATTCTGGTTCATGCGCATCCGCACCGAGTAAGAGACTATATTGTTCCCGACTTTGCACCACGATATGATGTATGTGATGGAATTGAAGTCTATAATGCAAGTGATGAGGATGAAATTAATGAGTTGGCAGTGCAGGATGCCATTCGATTAAACAAGCTAATGACTTCAGGCGGTGATGTTCACAGGGTAATTGATGAGCCAAAACTTGGTCGTGCAGGTGTTGGATTCGCAAGACGTTTAAGAGATATCAAAGACTTCGTTACTGCCTTAAAAAACGGTGAAGGCCAGATTATGTTTCGTGGAGAAATGAGGAAGATACAATGAAAATAACAGTGATTACTGTTGGAAAGATAAAAGAGAAGTATTTAAAAGATGCTATTGCAGAGTACAGCAAACGCCTTAGTAAATATTGCAAGTTAGAGATTATAGAGGTTGCGGATGAAAAGACACCGGATAATGCCAGTGATGTGGTGGAAGACAGCATCCGTTCAAAGGAAGCAGAACGTATCTTAAAATATGTAAAAGACGATGCGTATGTTATTACGCTTGAGATTGGCGGAAAGCAGTTGTCCTCAGAAGAATTGGCAGACAAAATAGACAAACTTGGCGTACAAGGTACAAGCCATATTATCTTTATTATTGGCGGCTCCATTGGACTTGGAAAAGAAGTGCTTAACAAGTCCAATTATGCGCTTAGTTTTTCAAAGATGACATTTCCACATCAGTTGATGCGGGTAATATTGTTGGAACAAGTGTATCGAAGTTATCGTATTATTTCGAATGAACCGTATCATAAATAAATGGGGTTTTTATGGGGGATGTAAGATGAATGATATTCAAAAGGATACAGTAGCAATATACATTTTTGATAGCGAAACAACACCAAGTGAATATGGAGAAATGACGAAATACTTCCCACGTTTCTATTGGCAATATATGAAAACAGGTACTTTGTTGTCATTAAGTATAGTTGCTTTTTGTGGTATGATTAACGAATTAAGTAAAATAAGCTCCATACTTATGTTTGTTTTTTATGAAATCTTTATGCTGTTTATTTATAAATTAAGACTTACTCAAATAGGAAAAAAGTCGTTTATACAATCACAGCAGAGGTATCCAACAGATACCTATTTCACAAACAAGTTATATGAAGAATACTTCATCAGATACGGTGAATATACAACAAGAAAAATACCCTACAAAAAAATTTCAAGGACAATTGAAACAGATACTCATTTTTATATGGAATTAGATGGTGGTATTATTATATTACAGAAATATAGATGTACCGATGAAATCATAGAATTTCTGAGAGAGAAATGCAGAGAAAACCTAAATATAACAAAAAGAAAGTTAATTGTTGAAAAGGTCAAAAATCAGGAAATGCTAAAAAGGCTAATGCACATATTATTTATACTTAATTGTATTTGTATTCCACTAGCAGCACGTACTTTTTATTTATTAAATACAGATATTGTCGGTTTTCAGTTTTTTGAAAATTGTTGGATATTTTGGTTGTGGTTACCAATCCCTATTTTGTCGTTTGTTTTAGGGTTAAAATTCAAGAATACTTGTGCCTCTTTTGATAAAAATGTATTATCAGGCTTTATCGTAGGTGTTATTCTATTGCTTCTGGGATGTTTTTGTTTTTTTTCAATCAATGAAGAAAAACTTATCAATGTTAATAGTTTTACAAATGTAGTTGATTCTTCTTATTGGGTAGAAGGCGAAGTAGGGATGAAAAGAAAAGGATTTAATAACACTAAAGAAAGCAAATTATTTATTTTAACGAAAATGGAACAACAAAAATTTGTATTTGGGAAGAATGAGAGTATATGCTGAAACTAAGAAAAGGATGCAAGGTTCCTTTAAACGAAAAATTATTTGAAGGATATGAGAGAAAAGATAACTACATATATGCTAATGTAGATGCTGATAAAATTGTAGATATATTGAAGCATTTTATCGTAATACATGATGAACCATTATTCTTTATTCTAGAGTTGCCGAGTAAATTAGAGGAAGAATATATAATACAACCAAAAGCCGTTGAATCTTTTCATAAGGATGTTTACTATATTGATGGTTGTAACCAGAAAAAGGCTTTAACCATTATATCTCAAATAGGGGAATTACTTGTAAATGATGGTATGTGCAGTTTTGGGTTTGGAGCACATTATTCTCATAATGAAATTATGGTTGGAAAATATAATGTAGTATATGTTCTCGAAAGAGAGGCTGGAAAATTTAAAGATTTTTTTAGAAAACACAACATAGAGGAAGTAGAACAATTACTCACTGCATGGGATACCTTTACAAAGGATTATCCTGGAGAAGCGGAACGAATTATTACTGACGAAAAAGATGTTTTTGACATTCCGAATATGTATAAGGATTTGGGAATGTATTTGGCAGAACGAAGAGAGGAATGAAATGGAAAATAAATGATTTGTCATTACTTGTATAATAATTTATAATGTATATATGAACAATATGCACAGAAAGGAACGTGATTTATATGATGTATCCGTTTATGACATTAGAAGATAATACGGAAATCGTACATTCAGATGTTCTTGTTGATGGAAAAGTAAAAGTATATATTGAGAAACCAGACCCGAAGGATTGTTTTCATCGTTTAACTTGTTATTTACCATTATACGAGTTGGAGGATGTGTATGGATTTAATGAAGACGAAGTAAATAAATATCTTGATATTATCAAATCAACAGCGCACTTAATTATTGAATTTGCAAAAGGAAAGGGGTTTGAAAATGCCTCAAGTTTTTAAAATAGGTTCTTATTGGGTTTACTTTTGGGCAAATGAAGGAGAACCAATTGAGCCAATTCATGTTCATGTAGCTGAAGGTTCACCACAAGCAAATGCAACGAAAATATGGATAACAAGTGCCGGAAAATGTTTGCTTGCTAATAATAACTCCAATATTCCTAAAGTTGCTTTACGTAATATTATGCGAATTATTGAAGCAAGAAGTCTAGAAGTAATTGATAAATGGTACGATTTCTATGGAAAAATAGAATATTATTGTTAAAGTTTTATAATCAAGTGAGGCATGAACACCTCACTTGCCTTTGTTTTGGAAAAACATATTATAAGGAGGTACATATTATGAAAAAGTTAAGTTATCTATTCACAGCACTCGCAATTTTACTGTCTGACATTATGTGTGCAATTGTAGCCTACAATTATCGTGGTATGCTCTGCGGCATAAAGCATATGGGTTATAGTGCACCGGCATATGTTGCATTTGTTTATGCCATTCCGTTTTTGGCTGGCATTATCATATGCGTGATTTTGGCTATCATTTTTCATAAGAAATCAAAACAAGATTAATTAAACGAACAAAGGAAAATGAGATTATGAACAATATTGATAAAAGCATATATGCGAAAAAAGCAATGGATTTATTTAAGGAAGGATATAACTGCTCCCAGGCAGTATTCCTTGCATTTGAGGATAAGTATAATATAGATAGAACGACGGCACTTAAGCTTAGTTCTTCCTTTGGCGGCGGAATGGGACGACTACGTGAAGTGTGTGGTGCAGTTTCGGGAATGTTCCTAGTTGCAGGTGTATTATATGGTTATGATGATCCAAAAGATTACGATAAGAAGACAGAACATTACGCAAGAATTCAACAACTTGCAAAAGAATTTGAAGCACTAAATGGTTCCATTGTTTGTCGTGAACTTTTAAGTCTTGGTAAAGAAAAGGAAGGCCCTGCACCAGACAGACGTACAGATGAATATTATAAGAAACGACCATGTGCTGAACTAGTTGGCATAGCCGCTACCATTATGGAACAATACATTTCGGATAACACAGTTATATAATGTTATTAATTAAGCTCCTTGCAAAAAAACAAGGAGCTTTAAATATGGTTTATTATTTATCTTCATGTTTACGTAATCCTATCTTAGTTAACACATGAACAACACGTTCACGAGGCGACCAGTAGTTGATTAATATTGAAACAATAACACCAACAGCTGTATCTAAGATACGATTTAATGAATATGACATATATGTATCAACCGGAGTATTCAGTAAAATAATACATAAAACAACCCCGCCTGGCTGAATGGCACCTGGCCATTGGAAGAACAAACTGGTTAGCACCAATAAAATGATTCCTACAAAAATGAAAACGAGTAGTAGCATATGATGTCCACCATCCGGATAAAAGAGTGTGTAAACTGGGAACAAAAGCATTCCGATGACACCGCCAAAGATTGTTCCAAACAAACGGTTTCCACCATTTAATTTTGAATCTTCCATATCCCTCCCCATGCCAAATACGGCACCGATACAGGCAAACGTTGGATTACGCTTAATTAAAAAATATAAAAAAGCAACTAAGGTTGCAGAGATTGCAGTTTTCATGTTACGCATACCGATATGAGGTCGGAATTTCACTTGCGTTTCTTGTTTCGTTTGTAAATCTGACATATGTATCCCCCTTTAAAATTACAAAGGTTATTATAGCACTTTATCTTTCTTTTTCAAGGTAAATATGATAAACTTTTATACAGAATTTGAATATAACAGATAAACGGAGGAATAATTCATGGTAAATCATATTGTGATGTGGAATTTTAAAGATGAAATCAAGGAAACAGATAAAGCTGCATTAAAGGCAGCAATGGAAGAAAACTTAAAAGCACTTGTTGGTAAAGTACCGGGACTTTTGACAGTTGAATTTGTTAGCAACCCGATTCCATCAAGTACACATGATATTGCCCTTGTAACCACATTGGAAAAGACAGAGGATATTGCTATTTACGCAAAACATCCGGAACATGTGAGAGTTGCAGATACCTATGTAAGACCATATGTAAAAGACCGAGCTTGCTTGGACTATTAAAATGTTAAAAAAGGAAGATTTATGTCTTTCTTTTTTTATTGCACTATGATATAATGTTTCATACGTTGACGCGTTAAAGCGTAAAACAATTCAAGGAAAGAGGTACATATATGCCAATTACAGATATTTTGGAGCGAAATTGTAAATTATATGGAGATGAAGTTTGTCTTGTAGAGGTAAACCCTGAAATCAAAGATAATAGAAGAGTAACATGGAAGGAATATGAACTTATTGAATCAAATTCACCGAGCTATTATCGTCGTGAAATTACATGGAATGTCTTCAATGAAAAAGCGAATCGGTTTGCAAATCTTTTGATTCAACGAGGAATTAAAAAAGGAGATAAGGTTGCAATTCTTTTGATGAACTGTTTGGAATGGCTTCCAATTTATTTTGGTATTCTAAAGACAGGTGCATTGGCTGTTCCTTTGAATTTCCGTTATTCTGCGGATGAAATCAAATATTGCGTGGAGCTTGCAGAAGCAGACATTCTTGTATTTGGCCCTGAATTTATTGGTCGTGTGGAAGAAATTGCAGATGAGATTATGACCAATCGTTTATTGTTCTATGTTGGTGAACGCACACCGATTTATGCAGAAGATTATTTGGCTCAAACTATGAATTGTTCCAGCCAATCTCCGATGATTCGATTAAGCGATGAAGATGACGCGGCAATTTATTTTTCTTCCGGGACAACTGGTTTCCCGAAAGCAATTTTACATAATCACACCAGTTTAATGCATGCGTGTAAGGTAGAGCAGAACCATCATAGTACTAGAAAAGAAGACGTGTTCTTATGTATTCCACCATTATATCACACAGGTGCAAAAATGCACTGGTTTGGTAGTTTTCTGGAAGGTGGAAAAGCAGTACTTTTAAAAGGTACAAGCCCTGAAGTTATCTTACGTACCGCTTCAGAAGAACATTGTTCCATTGTATGGCTTTTAGTTCCGTGGGCACAGGATATTTTAGATGCTCTTGACCGCGGGGATGTGAAATTAGAAAATTACGAATTAGACCAATGGAGATTGATGCATATTGGTGCACAGCCGGTTCCGCCAAGTCTTATTAAACGTTGGATGGCTTATTTCCCTAATCATCAATACGATACCAACTATGGTCTTAGCGAATCTATTGGACCAGGTTGTGTTCATCTGGGTGTAGAAAATGTACATAAAGTTGGTGCAATCGGAAAAGCCGGATACGGCTGGAAAACAAAGATTGTTGATGAACGTAGAAACGAAGTAGCAAAAGGCGAAGTAGGAGAATTAGCGGTATTTGGACCAGGTGTAATGACTTGCTATTACCGTGATCCTAAGGCAACAGCTGATGTGATGGATGAAGAAGGCTGGTTGTATACAGGGGATATGGCACAAGAGGATGAAGATGGCTTTATTTTCCTTGTAGACCGTAAAAAAGATGTCATTATCAGCGGTGGTGAAAACTTATATCCAGTACAGATTGAAGACTTTATACGCGAATATAACGCCGTTAAAGACGTTGCAGTTATCGGACTTCCTGATAAACGTCTGGGTGAAAAAGCGGCTGCTATTATTGAAATCAAAGATGGGTTTGAATGTACGATAGAAGACATTGAAAAATTCTGTCTGAAGTTACCAAGATACAAACGTCCAAAAGAGATTATTTTTGCGGACATTCCGCGTAACCCAACTGGTAAAATCGAAAAACCAAAGCTTCGTAAAATGTATTGCGGTGAAAGTCTTGTGGCTGCACAGAATAGAGGATAGCATTTAAAAAAGCACGAGGAACTCTAATCCCCGTGCTTTCGTTTTGCAAATATCCCTTATTTTCCAATCACTTTTTCTAAATCAGATTCCTTAATAAAGACCCCAGAATAACTAATTCCCCTATTTGTTTCAATTTGAATCTCACCATACAGATATTCTTCTGAGATGTCATAATTTGAAAAATCATCGAGAATGAGATATTGCTTCAGTTCTTTCAACTGCTCCAAGTCACTTACATATCTATTGGAATCACCATATTTATCATCATATTTGTTACCGAATATTTCCATGTTAGTAATGTTGATGTCTTCTGTTTCATAAAAACTTTTCACACCCTTTTCCTTCAAAAACATGATTGTTTTTGTATATGAAGAATAGACATAATACCTTTCAGCACTAGGATACTCCATATCATCTGTTTGATAAGAAACATTTATTTCGTATTGTTTTATGTCAGATAGTACCTCTTTCAGTTCTAGTTTTGAATATTCCTCCAAATAAATATCAATGAATTGATTTAATTCTTCTTTTGCAAGCTCTAAATCCATACCGGTTATGCCGTTATTAACGGAAATGCCTTGAATGTTTTCTTTGTCAATGTTATAAAGCACACAGTAATCATCTTTTACATCTTCATTGGCATAAAGTTTGCTTAAGTTTTCAGATGCTTTGCTTGCATCAAAGGAATAGTCACGTTTCACTTCGCGTCCATTTTTCATCACATAAGTAATTTTGATATTATAAAAATTATTTTCCTTATAATAAATTTCATTGTCAGACGGAATCTCACAATCTTTAATTTCTCTTACAACAGCAATAGCATCTTTTACAAGGTCGCCTTGTATCCAGTCCCGTTCATCATCCCATTCTGTATTAATGCGTCCAAACAAATTAGAATCAATTTTTACAATCTTTATATCCTCTGCATCCGGAATATAATCATCGTACTTAAATAAATCAATCCAGAATACAAATACAAAAGCGATACATATAATGAATGTTGCTAGCAGTTGTTTTTTCTTGGTAAGTAAGGCTTTGATATCAAATTGGAAAATACATTCCATGATACCATGAAGTAAAAATCCACCAAATACGATTCCAAAAATGAGCCATGCCATGGATGTCATGGTAGCCATTTCTTCTAAGAATAGTCCTGCATATAAGGTCAATGGAATCACAATCATAAAACGGATTACATCATTTGCCCGTTCAAATGCCATGGCACGTCCGGCAGTCTCAGATGGACGGCGTAAGAATAAGAGATAAGCAATAATTCCAAGTAGTAAAGCCAAAACAAAGCATCCAATGATATAGTTCCAATGCTCTTTAATATCCCATTCATACCAGGAGTTTGTCATTTTATAAACGACAGTAACAGGAGAGAAGTAGTAAATATTTGGATTTGGTTCTCGGTAAACATAGGTGTCAAAAAATCTTGCACAGTACGTTGGAGCTAAGTTTACTAAGATTAATGGTACATAACTTGCGAACACGCCAAATCCTAAAAATGCAATGATGGAATGTCCTGTCATAATCATGGCAAGTGCCGTTGTAAACCAAGTTACTAGAAAGGCACCAAGCATACAAATGAAATTCCATAAAATGGTTTGCAACATTGCAAGTGAACCATATCCTGTTCCAAATACAATTGCTGTTTCAATCGCAGTAGTAATGGCACTTAGAACAAAGAACAGTAAGAGACAGCTTGTAAATATTGTCTTAAACCATGTTTGTCTGCGAATTGGCATGGAATCATAAAAGTCAGTTTCGCGTTTCGAATGCATATATCTCAGAAAATCAAAAGCTAAATAGGCCCCGAATGCCATAGCAAATATTGCATAACCAAATTTAGGAGAGCAGAGTTCAAATAAATTTTCTGCAATACGTGATATGGCAGGATTTTGGCCGCCTAGAACTTCCTCCACGGAATACTGTTCTAGATATGTGGAACTTAATATGTTCTGCACGCTCATAAAAAACGTAATAATATGAATAAAAAATCCAAGCACGGTTATTAACATAGCCGCCGTATGTCTGCGTAAGGTTTCAATTATTAATTTAAGAAATGAGACTCTTGATGTCATATCCAGCCACCTCCGTTTCGCTAATAAAGATTTCTTCCAATGTAAGTGGTACGGCTTCGCAATAGATTGGATTTAAGGTATTCAGCCAAGAAACGACTTTTTCCGTTTCGCCTCGTACTGTCATTGTTAGAAGCTTACCATGACGTTGCATTTTTAAAACCAAGAGAGCATTTTTAATCTTTTCATCTAGTTCTTCCGGTAAAACACATTGGATTTTCGTTAAGTTACATTTCAAATCTTCTAAATCTTGAGAGAGGAGTATGCCGCCTTTGTGTAAAAGACCAATGTGGTCACTGATGTCTTCTAATTCTCTTAAGTTATGCGATGCAATAACAGGTGTAAAAGAGCGGCTTTCCATTTCCTGAATAAAGATAGCCTTAATTGCCTGACGCATCACAGGGTCAAGACCATCAAAGGTCTCATCGCAGAAAAGATAATCTGTTCCTGCACAGATTCCAATTAAGATAGAAAGCTGTTTTTTCATACCTTTTGAAAATGTACGAATTTTTCTGTCAGCCGGTAAATCTATTTTGTCTAACAGATGATGAAAACGTTCCTCATCAAAAGCGGGATAGTAGGTCTTATAGAACGAACCAAATTCTTTCGGTGTGGAATTCGGGAAATAATACTGGTCATCTGAAATATAAAAGAATTTTCCTTTTGCCTCTGGATTGTTCCATACCGGCATATCATCGATTAAAATTTCACCATCATCCGGTTTTAAAACGCCAGCCATCATACGCAATAGCGTACTCTTTCCGGCACCATTTGTTCCAAGAAGTCCCATAACCGTATTATTGCGAATAGCCAAACAGATGTTGTCAACAGCCTTTACGTCTCCAAAGATTTTACTGACATTTTTTAACTCTATCATGCCTTCACCTCCTGATAAATTTCCCGTACACAATCAAGAACATGAATAAATTCAATTCCTGACTCCTTGCATACCTGAAGTTGTGTCTTAAGTTCCTCTAATAATTTTTCTTGTTGTTCTTTTACCATGTCTTTTTGAGCAGAAACAAAATTCCCTCTACCTTTGACCGAATAAATCAGACCACGATGCTCAAGTTCACTATATGCACGCTGAATCGTGTTTGCATTAATAGACAACTCGACGGCAAGAGCGCGAACAGATGGGAGCTGCATATCTGGCTCGAGTGCACCGTTTAAAATCAATATCTGAAAACGGTCAATAATTTGCTCGTAGATTGGCCTTTTATCCTGATAATCGATTACAATCATCATTACACACCCCTCGTATAATATCTTTTAGATACCAAGATATATACTTTTCCTTTCTTTAAAATTTATATTATTATCAATCGGCCTCGTTAAGCCCATGATATAATTGTCCTAGTGTCAATCAGGTAATAGTTCTTCACACCCCTGTT
>JAZSDK010000077.1:0-3874 GCA_045531155.1 Faecalimonas sp.
GGAGGGAGTGATTAACTCCCGACCTCTCACACCACCGTACGTACGGTTCCGTATACGGCGGTTCAATTAAGATGAATAACGCAAAGTTTCGTAACGAACTTGCAGACTTTTCAGCCCTTGGCTTTCCCAGTAGGAATTGCCAAGGGTTCTGTGTAATATAGGGCTTTTAGAAATGCGCCAGTACCCTTTTCGGGTATTTCCCCATTCGTAAGCTTTTCCGTATGGAACTTTTAAACGAATAAGGTTTCTGACTCTTGTTCGAGGGTTCTTCCAATTCTTCCATAGACACATCCTTAATCTTCTTTTAATCCAACTATCTAATATATTGAATATGGATCTTGTATCTGCTAATGCAAAATAACCACACCATCCCATTAGATACTGGTTTAACTTCTCGATTCTGTGTTCTATGGAATACGGCATCTTTCTTGAGGTAATTTCTCGTATTTTCTTCTTCATTCGAACGAGGCTTGATTTCGCAATGCGAACCTTAGGTTCTTTATGAAAGGTGAAACTAAAACCTAGGAATTTACGATTCCAAGGGCGGTCTACTGCCGATTTCTTTTCATTTACTTTTAAACGAAGTTTTCTTTCGATAAATCGTTGTACACTCGCCATAACTCTCAATCCTGCACGTTTTGTTTTCACGTAAATATTGCAATCATCTGCGTATCGAACAAATTTATGTCCACGTTTCTCTAACTCTTTATCGAGTTCATCTAACACAATGTTTGAAAGTAAAGGACTTAGAGGACCGCCTTGTGGCGTTCCTTCTTCTGTAATTGAGACCACTCCGTTTATCATGACACCGGCTTGGAGATATTTACGAATAAGTTTTAATAAAGGTTTATCTGTAATTCTTTTCGCTAATGTTGCCATTAAGCGGTCGTGATTGACCTTGTCAAAGAATTTCTCTAAATCCATATCAATAACCCATCGGTATCCTTCTTTTATATAGCCCTTTGCTTTTCGTACAGCATCATGGGCGCTCCGATTTGGGCGAAACCCATAACTATGGTCCGAAAATGTTTGGTCATATTTCTTTGATAGAATCTGCGAGATGGCTTGTTGAATCAAACGGTCTGTCACGGTTGGAATACCTAGTAATCGCACACCACCGTCTGGTTTCGGGATTTCGACACGACGTACTGGTTGCGGTTCATAGGTTCCATTCAAAATCTGCGATTTAATGGTTTCCCAATTTTTGAGGATGTGCTGTCGTAAGGTTTGTACGGGCATCATGTCTACTCCATGGCTCCCTTTATTCGCCTCTACTCGCTTTAACGCTTGTATCATGTTTTGCCGTTCAAGTATTTGATTCAACATCACCATTTCATTCCTTTCCGTGAATAGCTGTTCTTCTTTTGCCCAACTGGACTACACCCTCCGCAGATACCCTCGTGGGATTCACCACTACTTTCTAAGCATGAGGTTTCTTCTGTTTTCTGTGTTCGTTCATCCATGTTGGAAAGCCAAGGGCTATTCTCTCTTAATTGTTCGGTCCTTCCAAGTAATTCCAGACTTACTTGTACTATGACCTCTGCTGACTTCTGACAGTTCAGCTACTTGTCACCAGGTAGGTTATGAAGGTTACTTCACGTTTCTGTCAGACCTCCCCGGGTAAGCACATGCACTTTCACACCATCTATCCGCCTCATTTACTTGATATGACCTTCGACAGAAAGAGCTTCGTTTTGTGCAGCAAACTCACTCAATCATACCTAGCCTTCTATGAGATTCGTGTTCCTCGGACCGGTGTTTTGCCTCCAGCTTCCTTCAGATTCCACGTCACCATGGACACCCTTGCTCTTGGCTAACCTCTACTTCTGTCTTCGGGGTTCGGGACTTACACCCTATAGTTCATGCGCATGCCGGGCGCACTACAATGGGGCTGTCCAATAAGCCCAAAATAAAAACGGATTTGGAAAACGAGTAGTTTTCCGAATCCGTTTTTTGCTTTATTGGAGGAATTAGCGAGGCGTTTGCCCGCTAATTTCCTCAAATTATGGGCCATGGCAATCAACCCAAACTCTGTTCGTGTCTTTAATAGGCCACGCAATAGGAATCGCGTGAACGCCAAATTGCCCTTGAGATTGCCGAACACACTTTCGACATCTACTTTACGCTTGGCATAAAGTGTTGAAAGGTGCTTGTCCTCAAGAGCTTCTTTTGCTTTTGTTTTCATTTCTTCATAAATTGTATTCCAATGTACTTGGCGATTGCCTTTGGCTTTTGTACATTCGGATTTGAAGGGGCAACCGCTACAGTCCTCGCATTCATAAATTTTGTAGTCTTGGATGAACCCATCTTTTGCTTTCTTTTTTTGATATTTTTTAAACACCACACGTTGCTCGTTTGGACAAATAAAGACATCATCTTCTTCTATGTATGTCCAATTTTTCACATTCTTCTTTTCATTTTTAAACGAGCGTTTTTTCTCTTTTAGATAGGTGTTATATGGTGCTAGTAATTGGAATCGTGGATTTTCAACTTGTTCCGCTTTTTCTTCTCCTAATGCATATAGATAGTTTTGCTCACTCGCATAGCCTGCATCTGCTATGACTACCTCCGGTACACGTAAATCTCTTGCTAACAGTTTCTCCATAAACGGTTGGAAACAACGTGTATCACCTGGTCGTTGGAATAATTCAAACCCGACAATATATTGATTTTGTGTTGCCATTTGAATATTATAAGCGGCTTTTAATTGCCCGTTCTTCATGTGGTCATCCTTCATTCGCATAAACGTCGCGTCTGAATCTGTTTTCGAGTAACTATTTCGCTCACCTAGTATTTGGCGATGCTTTTCATACTTTTCTAAACGAGGCAGGTAATCTTCACGAATCGCTTTCACTTGCTTTTTCTTTTCCGATTTTTGTCGACGCAGTGCCTTCTTTTGTTCCTTATCTACTTCCTGTTCGATCGCTTTTTCTAGTTCCATTACTTCTTGTTGAAGTGAATCAGTTGTTTGCTCTAATTGTTCTTCAAGTGTCATCGTGCCCATTTCTTCCGCTGTAACGGCCTTCACTTCTTCTAACAGGGCTGCGATTTTTTCTTTTAATTTTTTATCATAGTTATTCACCGCTTTAGCCCAGACAAAACTGTACTTATTCGCATTTGCTTCGATTTTTGTCCCATCCACAAAGAAATGTTTTAAATCAATCACACCTTCATCTACTAATTGAAGTAAAAACTGTTCAAATACTGCATCCATTATGTTGGGCATACGAATCCCTCGAAAATCATTGATGGTACGATGATCAGGCTTTTGCATCGCCGCTAACCACATCATCGGTAGATTCTCTTCCAGCATCGCTTCAATCGCTCGACTTGAATACGTTTTTTGTGTATAGGCATATAAGAGAACTTTCAATAACATCTTTGGATGATAGGGAGCGCGACCACCACCCACATATTGTTCCTCTAAAATGTAATCTGGTATCGATTCCACCATTTCATCCACTGCACGTGCAAGATGATGCGCTGGAATATACTGTTCAATGTCTAGTATCATCATCATCTGACGGTTATTATAATCTTGAAAAACACGCTTTTTTTCTGTAGAAGAAACGCAAGTTTCCTCTACATCTATTGCAAATGAAATTTGTTTCATGGTATGATTTGTATACATAAAAATCGTCCTTTCTTTTGGTGTGGTTGTCGTGACTTCATTTTACAAAAGAGGACGATTTTTTTATTTTAAATTTTTGATAGATATAATAAAAAGGCTGCCGAAAATCAGATTTTCATCTGACTTTTCGGACAGCCCCATCTGAAGATATTCGTACGATTTCAAATCTCATTACGGAGCTAACTCAAGGCGCGAACCTCGTTTCTTCATCTTCTGATCAGTTAATTGCCGTTGTCAACGAAC
>JAZSDK010000170.1:0-32027 GCA_045531155.1 Faecalimonas sp.
TTTTCTTTTTAATTTAAATACTAGATTTTCGAATCTTATTCTTTTTATATTTTTCTTTCGTAATAATTTAAAAAAATGTACATCTGTTTTCTCAAAATACTCTTTTATTTCGTACTTATTACATCTAATGTATAAATGTAAAGAATAAAAAATTTTTAATTCATCTGAAGTAATTTTCTTATTTATAATAAGTTCTTTCATTCTTCCCTTAATCATTTTAAGAAATGCGATACAAATAGCATCATAAATTTTCTTCGTAAGCAATTGTTCTCTTTCTATTATTTTCATTATTTCTACAGAAACATAATCTGTATCTATTATATTTTGAAACTTTGTATTATGAGACATGCTACTTTCTACAATTCTATAATTATATAATATTTTATCTAAAACATATATACTTTCAGATTGACACAATACTGGTACAATTTGTAAATAGTCAGCGTTTATAGTTAAATTTGTTTTTGGTTTTTTCCATTTAATTTTTTTTATAACTTCCATCTTTATTGCTTTATCAGATAAAGAATGCATTGTATATAAAATTGCTAACTCTAAAAAATCGACCTTGCTATACCTTTTTTCTTCTAAATGTGGGCCACTTATAGAATTATCATTTGTCTGTCGCCATTTAAATTTTACAATATCACATTGGTATTCTTGAATAATATTGTACAATTCTAACAACGCATCTTTTTCAAACCAATCATCCGAATCCAATCCTACTAAGTAATCACCCTCTGCATTTTCAATTGCTTTTATACGAGCTTCAACGGCCCCTTTATTTTCCTGATGAAATACTTTTATTCGTTCATCTCTACAATATTCATCGCATATTATTCCGCTCTTATCAGTAGAACCATCATTTACAATAATCATTTCCCAATTAGTATAACTTTGATGAATAATTGAATCTATAGCTTGTTTAATGTATTTTTCGCTATTATATACAGGCATTATTATACTAAACTTTAAATTCATAATTTTATTATCCCTTCCAATATATACATTACAAAACACTAATTAAGAAATTAAATTTTTTTACAATTCCTTTTGCATCCCTCGCATTCTACCTCTTTGATAGTATTCACACAATTCCATATCATTTTCTTTAAAAAAAGATATCATTTGCTTTAAAATCTGATTATTATATGTTTTTGTACCTTCATTACTATTAAAATATTGTAGAGCAATTTTATTTATCATCTTTTGATATTCATCATTTACAAGTGTACAAAACTTATCTGTATAAAATTTTTTTTCAACAATCCCGTGATTTCTCAAATAAAATATTTTTTTTGCTGTATTAATTTGTTCAACTGTGAGAGGCATAATGTCATTTACATTTTTCAAAATATTATAGTATTCTTCTTTGTTTTTCGGTTCTATAGTATATCCAAAACCGCTGTAGTACGGTTTACCCACAATAATTGCAGGAATTCCTTCACACGAAAATTCTGCACCCGCATTTCCGCCTATAGTAATAATAACATCTGCAAAATTCCGAATACTTTCTGCACTGATATTGTCTTCTAAAATGTATATATTATCTGCCTTATGCTTTATATACATTTTCTCTATCGAATCAACTGATTCATTGTATGCCGATCTAGTTGGATGTGGTTTCAAAATCCAATTAACTTTTTTTATTGTTGATACAAACTTTAATGTTTGTTCTGTCCAATCATAATAATCTTTAAAATATGTGTCGCCATAATTAAATACTGCATCAGTAAATGTATGCGCCATAATTACCGCATTTTTCTTATCTATATCAAAACCAATTTCTTTTGCAGCTTCTTCCCGGGAATTCAAACACCTTCCAGCAAATGCACCTCTATCTATATTCCTTCCGTTTTTTCCTTTATAACGCTCTTCAAGATATTTTTCACTCCAAGAAATTGCTTCTTTCTCACTTATTTCTTGCAAAAACTTTGTATACCTATCTCTTTGATAATCATTTCGCGATTCTAATTCACCGTTTTTCTTTAATTTAACAGGATGTTCATCACCATAATTTGATCTATATATTTTTGCTCCGAATTTAGACCAAAGCTTTAAAAACATAACTTCATGGTATGCCAAATCATCACATACAACATATCTAGGTTTATGCTTTTTTGAATAAATTTCCATTGCGTAAAATGTCCACAATAAATGTATTATTTTTTTTAAACATGTTTTATTTCTTATAGATTTTATTGTCGACAAAGAAGAGTTCCTCAATATATCTTCGTATATTGACTTCCCGATTATAATATTGCAAGCTCTAAGCTTTTTCAACTGTTCTCCTGACGATTCAAACAAAAAACAACGTATTGTTTTAATAAGCGCCCTAAAAAAAGAAAGAAAAGAAGATTTACATAGCTCATCTAAACTTATATGAAGAAACCCAAATGATTCAATAAATTTTGATAGTTCTTCATTTGGTTTCCATGTAAAAACAATAACTTTACAATTGGATTCTTCTTGGATTCCTTTTGCATATAATAATTTTGGAACAATCCACGCTACCTGCATCCTCACCATCGAGAAATTCACAAAGATATATTCTTCATTACAAGTCTTTTTTTTCCATTTGGTTAGATTAGTATCAATAAATTCTTTTACAAGATTTTTATCAATCGGAAAATCTTCTTTTCTCATGCTATTTTCATCCCTGTTCTTTAATCTTTCCTAATGCAGTATCAAAAACATCTTGCCAAAGCTGAACTGCTATTTTATTTTTTCTATAAGCCATATCTATTTCAACATTCTTAGTAGCATTCTCAAGCGCAAAGTCTTTAAAACAATCAAAAGAAATCTTATTTAAATCCTTTATGTCAAAAATCTCATACCCCTTTTCTTTATACCAATTCCACATAGGCGTTGAAACTCTTAAATAAACCTTTTTTCCTTGTCGAAGCATTTCTTCAATATTACCCATGCCTTGCTGTCGATTATTATTGAATATTGCTACATCAATATCTTGAAAGAGTTTAAAATATTCCTCCTTAGGCAAAAATGTCAACAAAGGGTAAAACTTATCGCCATATAACTTTTTAGCAATTCTTATAACTTTTCTTACATAATTTTTGTTTCCACCATAAGACAACGGACAAACAATTTTAATATTTTCTGTTTTTAAATGTGATAATTCTTTTAAAATTTTGATGTGACAATTTTCCGGTGCTGCTGAATTACCAAGCAAAATATTTACAGTATCATCTGGCTTTCTTATTTTTGTCACATATAATTGTTTTTCTTCTACATCTCGAGGACTCAAAATAGGTGCTACCAATGCCAATTTATCTACACCGGAATGTTTTTTTATTTCTGCATAGTCCTCCTTCATTTCTAGTATCCACCCTCTGCATTTTCTAATTAGTTGCATTCTTCGACATATTCTTATGTAAGCCAATGGATTTCTCCATATATACCGTTTTCTAAAACAGGTATAATCTCCTCCCCAAAAATCAATCCATAATTTGTCCAATATATTTTGATTGAATTTATATCCCCTATTGATGTGAATAAATAAACCAGAAACAATGAAAACATCTGCTTCTTCAACATATCTGTATGCGTTTGTTGTAAACAAATCCATAAATTTTACTATTTCATATATAGGAAAAACGTGTTTACTTAATGGAAAATTATCGTCTTTAATAGTAAAAAAAACAAATTCGTACTTTTTTTCAAAATACTTTTCAAAAAAAGAAATAAATCCATCTGTAAATTTATCTCTACTAATAAAACATACTATTTTATTCATTTCTTTCCCTTCTATTTTCATTTTTTATATATGACAGAATAATACATACTATTAAACGGAATAAACTTATCAATAAAATCCATTAATAATTGATTTTTTTCCTTTTTCTGATAATATGTGTTCACTTTAAATCTTTTTGAATGCTTAAAAACTTTTTCCACGGACACTTTTTTAAATCCTACGTTTTCTGCAAAACTATTCATTTCATTCAAAGAATATCCTTGCGTATCACCATCAAGATTATCAAAATGATTTTTACTTGCTATGTCGTACCATAAAAAGTATCCATCATCATCTAAAATATCAAAAATGTTCTTCAATGCAATTTCAATATCCTCTTTTTTACGAATATGTGACAACACACAAAAAGAAACAATTCCATTAAATCCCACTTCTCCAAATATGGTGTTCATTTCTTCACTTTTGCATACATCAACTTTATTAAATACTATACTAGCATTCATTTTCTTACAGTAATTTAGTCTGTTATCTGACAGTTCCATACCATACACTTGTTTAGGATTATTCAAAAATTCAGCAATAAATCTTGTAATTACACCTTTACCGCAACCACAATCTAGTATTTTTATCTCCTTTTTTTGTTTACCTTCTTTTTCAATTATTAAATTAATAAACCTTCTAATAATATCAAAGTGTTTTATATTGCCATAAAATCCAACTGAATTTAATAAAGAATATATACTTTCTTTTTGTAAATCTTCTTTCTCATATCTTTCTTTTATTACTTGATCATAATCTCTCATTAAATATCTCCTATAACTATAATAACGTTATAATCATTCATTTCTTTCTAAATTGTCTTATAAATACATGTTTTACTCAACAATTAAAGATACAAAAAATAGCATCTGTATTTTTTCTCAACGTAAATCTTTCATTAGAATATAAAAATGCATTCTTACCAATTTCTTTCAATTTGTTTCTATTTGCAATTAAGCTACTAATATAATTAGCTAATTCGTCTACATCTCCAGAATTATACAAATATCCATTTAGAGAATGCTTTATTATCTCACTTGTTCCTGCTCCTTCTGCTCCGATGACTGGCATAGAAGACATCATATATTCTACCGTTACTCTGCCAAATGCTTCATTTTTTGAACAGATAACCCCTACATCCATTTTATCCAAAATTTCTATTACATTTGTGCAATATCCAGCAAATGTCACATAACTTTCTAAGTTATTATCTACACAGTATTTTTTTAATTTCTTTTCATAATCTTCTCCAGAACCAATCAATGTGATATGAAAATCTCTTATCCCATGCCTTACCAATTGATTTGTAGCCTGCAAAAGTTCCATTTGATTTTTTCCCTCTTGTAATGATCCTACATTACAAATTTCTAATTTTTTACTATAATTCCAATTCGTCCTTAATTTTTTATCATTTTTAATTCCATTATAAATTGTGACAATATTATCTCCCTTATATGTAGTATTTTCAAAATAGTTCTTCAGGGCATTTGACACTGCAATTATTTTTTTACTACTTTTAAATTTCTTTCTTACAAAAAGCATTGGATAATTATACGTAATATTGTAATAATCTTTAAGATATTCCCTCACGTGCCAAATATGAGGTAAATCTAACGCCTTAGCCAAATCCGCTCCATAATGAATTGTAGAATTATTGGAATATACTAAATCAATCTTCTCATTCTCCAATAGCTTAATCCACTTTTTCAGCTCTTTCTTGTTATGTAAAAAGGTTTTTAAGCCCCTAGCTAATTTTATTCTTTTATTTAGTGGGACAACCCAGGACTTCATTTCATGAATATAATATGGTATTTTTTCTTTCTCCAATTCCATATGAAAATCTCCATCTTCAACAGAAGGGATTAAAACTACCGGCTCAATATGATATCTGTCTCTCAAATCGCAAATGAGATTTAATAATGATAAATTTGCACCAAAAACTGCTCTGCAATATGTTACAAATAGTATTTTCATTTTTTTGATTATTTAAATCATACCTTCCTAATATTCTTGTTTTATTTATAGAGTTCTCCGACCACCCACAGAATCTTCACTAAGGATTTTACTGTAAAAGTCGCAACATCTCTCATTTCAGTATAATAATCCACAGTTAGTTTTATCATGATACACTAATTTTTCGAATATTTGTTAATTCTCTCGGATGAATTATACCATCTTCTCCAACCTTTATCCACTTTTCATCCTCCGGATAACCATGCCAAAAATTCGGCGGGCAAATTCTTATTCCATCTGCTAGTAATGCCGGCTTATATGAAAATGAACTTTTGCTCATAATTAGTATGTCCGCACGAACCATATGCAAAAATGATTTTTTTTCATCCATATCCAAACAATATACTACTTTTCCGTATTGCTCAAATATTTTAAACTCGTCTTCCTTTCCTTGCGAAAAGAGATATATACATATATCATTCTTTAAAATATTTTTTATCTGCTCTAAAATATTTTTATAATAATCCACATCCAACCATCGCTTGGTTAATTCCTTATTTCCCGTTGTTTGGCCACTATTTATATCTCCACGTCGAATATGGACAGCAATATTTATTTCCTTTTCATCAAATAACACTGTTTCATTCCTTCTGGCAGCTGCACATTCAAACTTTTCCTTTATATAAGGTATCACATCATATTGCCGATAATAAAACTGCGTATGATCTGCTAATAGTATTACTTTTTCTCCGCGATAAGAATCTACAATTTTTTGAATAAGCGCTTTCTCTTCCGGCTCATCAAAAAAAAACGGAAGTGTTCTGGTTTTATATCCTTGCTTCTTTAAATCTTTAATGGATACTTCACCTTCCCCAAATCCCAAAAAGTTTTCCCATTCTTTGTCCTGAAATCCGGGATAAACATATTTTGCTCTAAATATCCTCGAATAATATAAACCACTATTATAATTCGCAATCTGATGACCAATACCCGCTCCTTCATTCGGAATTTGTGTATAATATACCGTTTGAACAGTCATTGGCTTATTCCTTTTTTTGTTACGATGCCAATAAGAGGGATAAAGATTACGTATTTTTTTTCCTGGTTTTAATTTCAAAATTACTATTTCATAGATTTTTCTATATATTTTACTTTTTATACTTGATTTATTTTTCATTCTTCACTCATAATCAAAGTTTATAAATCTAGTGTCAAAAAATATAATCACCTCTATTGTTTGAAGCAATCGATATCTCTAAATCTATAACCATACCTCTTTTATAATATAAAACCCTTTCCAATTATCCCCAATAAGGTCCATACTCCACCTTACCGGCTTCCGTCGGTTTTTCCTCCAGAGGATAAGTCCAATGTTCATTATAATACTTTTTAATAGATGAGGGCATTTTTTCTATTCCGCCAAAACGACTTCCGTCCCAACGCTTTCCCATGATACCAAACAAAATCTGGAAAACGCCGCCCATATGAATGGCTTGCTTTCCGGCTTTCTTAATCTCTGCTGCCAATGGGAATCCATAGGCTCCGCATCCCAAAATTGCCACATCAAAATCTTTCGAAAGAATCTCTTCTTTCATAAAATCCAAGGCTTCAAACCAATCTGAAAACCGCTCATCTCTTAAATCTCCCACGGTCATTAGGGACTGATAGGTCTGCAAGTCAAATTGCGGCAATAAGTTTGTTCCTTGAAATAAAAGTTCTCTTTTTTGATACTGTTCTTTTACCGATTTACTAAAAGGAGAAACTACCAATACTTTTTTCCCTTCCAATGCTTCTGTCCAAGATTTTTGCAAATCAAAGAAATTGAAAACGCCAAAACTTTTTGCAATCACTGCATCTTCTTTACTATAACGATTAAGAAAATAACTCTCACAAAATTGATTGGAAGATGCTAACAAATCCACTTGCTTTGTGGCATCTACCATCGTATCTAGAAAACGAAATCCCAGAGTAACATTATTTGGAAAAAACCCGGCACAATTATAGATATTGTCCATCACCAATTGATATTTTTTTTTCTTTCTAAATTCATACATACGCATGGCCGCTACTTCAAACAGACCATAACGACCTGCCATAAAGGGAACTCCATTTAAAATAGCCTCAGAAAGAATTCTACTTGCATCTTCATTTTCTACTAACTTTCTATTGCAATAAGGCTTTTTTTCTTTATAAAGTTTACTTTTATTACGTAGGACATGGTCCACCGCATAAAAGAACCATGTTATTTTACCTGCCATAAGCATTCTCCCATGAATATTCTATATCTACCCCTTCCGATACTTCAGCTTCTCCCTCTGCACCTTCTCAATGGGTAAAATTTCCTCACTCTTATAAGTCAATGCTTTATACGTCTGCGTCAGATTCCGCTTCAACCTCCGTACGCCGTCCGGTTCCAAAGAAGCCGCATGATCTGTGCCTTTCCAGGTCCGATCCAGTGTATAATGACGCTCAAAAACTTCCGCTCCCAGCGTTAACGCCGCCACATCAATGGCAATTCCGTTATGATGTCCGGAGAAACCGACCCGTTTCACCCGACTGCCATAGGTATCAATCAGTCTGGTAATCTCCAAAAGGCACACGTCTTCCATCGGCACAGGATACCCGGAGGTACAACAGAAGATAGTCAAATCTTTGTTCCGCCCATTTTTCTCAAACAACTCCACAATCTCTTTTTCCTCTTCGTGAGTCGTCATACCAAACGATATCTGTATCTCTCCGTTAAAGTTATCGCAGAGCCACTGGAGCATTTCAAAATTATTATTACATGCAGAAGGAATTTTGATTACAAAAGGGTTTAACGCCACAATTTCCTTTGCAGAAGTTAAATCCCATACGGAAGTAATATATTCAATTCCACATTGTTTACAGTATGCCTGAAGTTCTTTATGCTGCTCAGCCGTAAACTCCAAATATTCCCTGTGTTCCCCGTAGGTCTTCCCGTAGGAATTCTCCGGATTGGGATGAGGTGCATTGTACTGTTCCTCTGTCAGCAACTCTCTATTACAACGTTTCTGAAACTTCACCGCATCTGCCTTGCAAAATACAGCCGCTGTTTCAATCATTTCCTTTGCAATTTTCATATCTCCCATATGATTACAGCCGATTTCTGCAATTAAATAGGGCTCCTTATAGGTCTTTTTCATTTCCATACGCTACTTTACACTCTCCAAAACATTTCTATAAACATCCATCAACAACTCATAATTCACATCTTCCGAATATTTTTCCTGGTAAGTCTTATAAGCCGCTTCCCTTATATCCGGCTGATTCATCTCTTCCAACCGTTCGATTGCCTCATTCAAGGATTCTGCCGAATTGTACAAGAACCGTACCCCGGTTTTACCTTCCTCCACAAGTTGTCCGATATTTCCAATCTCCCCGGCAATCACCGGAACGCCATTGGAATAAGCTTCTACAATAGTCATCCCAAACGTTTCATATAACTGGGATGGCATAATCAGCGCTTTTGCCCCGGCAATTAGTTCGTTAAGCTGCGCTCTTTCGAGCCATCCAAGCACCTCAATATTCGTAAGGTTTTTCCGCTTAACAAAACCTTCCGCCTTCTTCTTTAAATCACCGTCGCCGACAATTTTGAGCTTTTTCCCATTGACAGAAAAAGCTTTCAAAAGCACTTTGATTCCTTTGATTTCTTCTATTCTGCCTACAAAAATATAGTAATCCTCTTTCTTCTCCTTATCGGGCAGACAATCCTTCACGCCCTCAAAAGTAAAATTAGGTTTAACATATATCTTGGCTTCATCAAAAATTTTTTTCTTTTTCGTATTTACGGATAACAATTTTTCTTTGTTAAATTCCGTCAGACATATGACATTTAATCGCTTGTAGGTGCCCAGCATCCGATGAAATTTAATGGATATGGCACTGGCCAGGGTTTGCACGAAACTCCCTCGGTAGCACTTATGCTTTATCGCACAGGGAAGTCCTTTTTTCACGCAGTCTTCACAAATTTTGCCGTTCCGGTAAAAGGTTGCGCCCGGACACAAAAAGCGGAAATTATGCATCGTCTGGACGACGGGAACCCCGCAGGACCAGGCTGCGTAATACACGGAAGGACTCACCAGCAATAAGGTATTATGCACATGTACAATGTTGATTTTTTCCTTTTTAATAATTCTTCGAACATCAAAAAAAGTACGCAAAGAAAACAGCATATCAAACGGGAGGACAAACTTTCTCAGACGGGACATCTCGTCAAGCTCTGTGTTACTTCGAAAGTAGCAACTTACCTTATGTCCCCGCTTTTCCAACATCCTTTTTTCGTTCTCTACAACTGTATCTTCACCACCGGCATATCGGTATCGATTGTGAACAATCAGTACATTTTTTGCATACATAGAGTTATTTTACCACATTTGCTTAAAAATTGCATCCTTCTTATCTTTTCACATTATACTTAATACATACCTTTTCCAACACTCTTCTTGCGGGCAGGTTTTCCTCCCTTGTCACCGCAAAAATTCCGGCATCTTTCACTTCCCGCTCCGCATATTCCTTCATAAGTCTGCAGGCCCTCATGGCGTAGCCTTTTCCCTGCTCATTTTCCTTTATCGCAAATCCTATTTCCAATGCAATATCAGGCGTTTCATCAAAGCCTTCTCTCGCCGAAAAACCGCCCATGCCGATGACTTTCCCGGATTCTACCTTGCATATCGCCCACATCCCGTAACCATAAAAATCATAATGATTCTCAATATAAGCCTTCAGATAATCTTCCAGTTCCGCATCATTATCAAAAAAGCGTTCCAAAAACCCTTCCCGGTCGCCGTCGTATATTTCCCTTATGTCATCGGCGTCCGTCAGCAAAAATTCCCTGAGATAGAGTTCCTCGTCCCTTGCCACAATCACCGGCTGGTGATGTGCCCTGCAATAGACCTTTTCCGCAAACGCCTCATCCACATCCTCTGCATTTTCCACCGCATAATGGACAAAGGATAAGTCCGCGGCCTTGTTTTCCTCGGTAAGGAGGGCTATAACCGGGAGTGCCCGTTCTTTCAGCTCTCTTAGTTCCTTCGGCGAGTCCGATATATACACAACATGATTGCCTATTTTCTTTTCCACTACGGACATCTTAATCGCCATGCCCCTTTCCGGTGTTTCTGCGTTTAAATCAAAGCATTTTGCTTCCTCCGGTTAATTATAACGGATTATCACAGGATTTACCATCTTAATCAAATTCTTTTCTTCTTTGCTTTACTTCCCCATTTATTTCCATTACAATGTTTTTATGTCTTTGGGATTTTGATTCCCAAACAATAATTCAGGAAAGACGAAAACTATTTCAGATCGGAGGAAGAAAAATGGCACAAAATCCTATTGTTACCATTACGATGGAAGACGGAAGTGTTATGAAAGCGGAGCTTTATCCGGAAATCGCTCCCAACACGGTAAACAACTATATCAGCCTGATTAAGAAGGGCTTTTACGATGGTGTGATTTTTCACCGCGTAATCAACGGCTTTATGTTGCAGGGCGGCGACCCGGACGGCAACGGAACCGGCGGTCCCGGCTACAGCATCAAGGGCGAATTTAGCAGCAACGGCTTTAAAAATGATTTGAAGCACACTCCCGGCGTCCTTTCCATGGCAAGAACCATGTTCCCGGACTCTGCCGGAAGCCAGTTCTTTATCATGCACAAGACCTCTCCCCATTTGGACGGCGAGTATGCAGGTTTTGGTAAGGTGATTGAAGGACTTGACGTGGTAAATACCATCGCGGAAGTTCCTACGGATTTCAGGGACAGACCCATGAAAGAGCAGAAAATCAAATCCATGACCGTGGAAACCTTTGGCGTGGATTATCCGGAACCGGAGAAAGTTTAGTTTTACAATAGTACTTTTCATTAAGGAGTGTTTGTCATGACTAAAATTAAGAAAATGTTACGCGATATGTACAACAACGCCAATCGAAAACGTCTAAAAAATACAAATATTTCTTTAATTGCGAGTAATTGTAATGGCTGTTTAATTTTGCATGATTTAGGTTTGAAATTTAATAGTCCCTTCGTAAATCTTTGGATGAAACCGACTGATTATGTTAGATTTCTTTCCAATATTCATCATTATTTATCCTGTGACTTATTTTTCGTTGATGAACCGGATATTTCATATCCCGTCGGTGTGCTTGATGATGTTCGCATCTATTTTCAACATTATAAAACGTCACAGGATGCAAAAGAAAAATGGTTGGAGCGATCTAAACGAATCGATTTTGAAAATCTATTTATTTTATTTAATGATCGAGATGGTTGTACCTATCAAAATCTAGTCGATTTTGATGCCTTGCCGTATAAAAACAAGGTTGTTTTTACGCATATCCCCTATCCGGAATTTAAATCAGCATACTATTTAAAGGGGTTTGAAAAAGAAGAAAGCGTGGGCATGTGTTCCAATTTTAAGCATAAGTTTTCAATTAAGAAATACTATGATGATTTTGATTATGTGAAATGGTTTAATAGCGGAACATTATAAAATGCAAAATATAAGCAAAACAGATTGTCGATTGACATCCTATTTAACAAGTGAGTTCCTTCTTAGTACTTCACGTTCATATTTTGTTCATATTTTGTTCTAAATTAATTAAACAACCCATCATTTTTTATACATTTTTAACATTTATTATGTAATCATAGAAACAAGGATTGGTTTCTTAATTTAGGACAATTTCAAAGGAAAAACTTTTTCATTATAAATGTGCCAAGTGATTCGTTCACTTGGCACCCTCCCTTTTATGGGAGTTTTTTTGTATTCTGAAAACTCTGCCGGAACATTCCTGCCTTTTCAAGATTACTATTACAGGCAGGTTTCTCTTTACTTTTTAAATAGATAAAGTGGACGAAATACCGCTTTTATGGTATCTTAGTTATTGATGTTACAATCGGTGACCGTTGATTTAGCAGTTTCCTAAATCACACTCATTTTTATTCAAGGATTCGTATTTCATGACTTTTACAACCATGAGTTTTGCCTGGTTTATGCTGGCAACTTTTTTCATTTATTATATTGTCCCCAAGCGGTTCCAATGGATGGTGCTGCTGGTGGCCAACGGATACTTTTATTACCAGACCGGATATAAGAGTTTCCTTTTTTTGGTGGGAACCATTCTGGTATCCTATCTTTTCGGACTTCTCATCGAAAAAACCGGGCAAAAGCGGTATGTCATCATCCTCACGATTCTCATTTTTGTGGCCATGATGACCGTCATGCGCCTGCCCTTTGCCAGCTTTATCATGCCCCTGGGCCTGTCCTTCTACTCCCTTCAGTGCATCGGCTATTGCATTGAGGTGTACCGGGGCACAACGCCGGCGGAGAAAAATCCTGCCCGCTATGCCCTCTTCGTTTCCTTTTTCCCACATGTTCTGCAGGGACCCTTTGCGGATTACAATGAATTAAAGGCGGAGCTTTTCGCCCCCCATTCTTTTGACTATGATACCTGTGTGCGGGGTTGCTACCGTATTTTCTTCGGCGTCATGAAGAAGCTGGTAATCGCCGACCGCATTTCCTATATCGTCAACTCGGTTTATGAAACCGGGGAAGGATACTACGGATTCACGGTTTTGCTGGTGATGGTGCTTTACGCCATTCAGCTCTATGCGGACTTTTCCGGCTACATGGATATGGCGGTGGGATGCGCTCTGCTTTTGGGCATCCGCATCCGGGAAAACTTCAACGTTCCCTACGGCTCCAAATCCATGGCGGAATTTTGGCGTCGCTGGCATATTTCCCTGGGACTCTGGTTCAAAAACTATGTATTCTACCCGGTGCAAAGGACGGAACTTTGCAACCGGATTCGTAAATCCATGAAGAAAAAGAAAAACCGCTACGGAATGACAGTCATTCCCTCTGTCATCGGACTTACGGTTTTGTGGACCCTGATTGGACTTTGGCACGGATTTGACTGGAATTATCTCTGCTATGATTGGTTCTGCGGCCTCGTCATCATTGCATCGGAGCTGTTAAAACCGGTCTATGATAAGGTAAACGGCTTATCGCCCAAGATTTTCCAATCCAAGTTTATGGACGGGCTTCGCACCCTCAGGACCTTCCTGTTGGTGGCGTTTAGCTTCCTGTTCTTCCGCCCGGATACCCTCGGCATTAGTTTTACCATGATGAAGAATCTGTTTGTAAAACCGGACCTTTACGCGGCAGCAGAATTTGTGTACTGGCATTCTTACGACCTCTTTTTGATTGCCGTTCCCCTTATCGTTCTTGCTGTGGTAGATGCCATGAAATACAAGGAAATCGATGTGGTTGCCAAAGTGCATTCCTGGCATCCCGTCCTTCGCTACTGCATCTACATCGCGGCGCTTTTGCTGATTTACATTGCCAAAGGGGACACCGGAACCATCGGATTTGCGTATTATGTATTTTAGAAGGTGCGTCCGGTAGTTTTGCCTGATGCGATTTAGAAATCTTTATCCTACGGAGTATAAATTGAAAAAATTTCTGACTTTTATTCTTAAGTTCATATTGGTTCTGGGGCTTACCTACGGCGCTTACCATTTGCTGTTTTGGTTTTTGTGGGTGGCGGATTTTGGTCCGGACGCCTATGACGGCTCCTACCAGCGGGCCCTGCTTTGGCAGTACGAAGCCTTGGCAGAAGAAGACCGGGAGCCGGAGGTTATCGTCTTTGGCTCTTCTTACGTGCCCTTCGGTATTGACGCGGAGACCATGAGCGGCATCTTGGGGCAAAATGTACAGACCCTTGGCGTGGAAGCGTCCCTGGGCATTCCGGTTTTGGTGGACATCCTCTACGATACCGCCAAGCCCGGCGATACCATCGTCTATATGCTGGGCAAATCCAACTGGTCCCAGGAGGATTTCTTCGTCATCTCCTGTGCTCTGGAGGAAAACAAGGAACTCCTGCAGCAGTACTGGGACAGCCGCCCCGGCGTTTTGGAAGGCCAGCGCAACAAAATGCTTTGGCGTAAGCTCTACACCCTTCTCGTGGGTGATTTGATCGAAACTATCCGCTCTGCCATCAGCGACAAGGAACAGGTCTACTCCATCGACTCCTTTGACGTATCCGGCAACATGGTGGGACTTAGGGAGGGCACCCTGATTTCTACGGACGTGGGGCCTTCGGACACCCTATGCTTTGAAGACATGGAACTGGAAACCATGGATTTGCTGAATGAATTTTCCCTCTGGTGTGAGGAAAATGATATTACTTTCGTGATTGCTTATTCTATGACAATTGAAGGTTCTCTTGTGGAAAGGGAAGAGGATTTGGCGCTTTATCACCGACAGATGACGGATTACATGAATGCGGATATCTTGGGCATTCCGGAGGATTATTTCCTGCCGGTGGAATACTTTTATAACCATGTCGCACACTTAAATACCGAGGGCGCGAAGGTATATTCGGAGATTTTGGCAGAGGAGCTGCTGGAGTATAGAAATTAAAGGAGAAAAATTTGCAATGAGCATAACAAAAAATCTATTTAGAAAAAATTGTCATACTATTATTGCATTTTTAATGCTTTTTTGGACATCTTCTATTTTTTACTACTCAGATATACATTCAAATATAAGGCAAGGTATTAATTTTTGGTATGCTCTTTTCTCCGGAGATTTCTTTTCCTATTATTCCTTAAATATGCAATCCGTTGAAAACGGAGAAATGATTCATTTAGCTAATTATGATATGGTAATGAATTTTTTCATGGGTGTTTGGCAAATTCCGCTTTTTATATTTGAAAAAATTACTTTTCTTAACGCACAAGATTTCCTATTGGGGCGGATTTGGGGTAAAGGATATTTAATACTGTGTACATTATTAGCCGGAAACGGATTAAAAAAAGTTGCCGCAGAACTTAATATGGAACAGTCAAGATGTGAAAATGTTTGTTTTATGTTTGTAACCAGCATCACTACTTTTTTTTGTACCGGTCTAATTGGACAAGGAGATATTATCGCAGTATTATTTTCAATTTATGCACTCTTATATCTGTTTCGAAAGAAAACTGCTAAGTTTCTTTTGTTCTTTATACTTGCTGCTCAATGCAAGAATTTTGCTTTATTTATCTTTATTCCGATTATTTTATATAAAGAAAAAAATATTTTACGCATAGCATTTCAGACTTGCTTACCGGTTATTATTACTTTTTTAGTAGAGCTTCCATTTAAATTATCTGATCCTATTGGTGTTGCATCAAAAAAACCTCGGTTTTGGAGTATGATTGCAACTATGATGGAACGGAGAATAACTATTTTAGGATTTGATATTCCTGTTCTATTTATATTATTTGTAGCCATATGTATGGCTGCATATCTTACATACGAAACCGATGAGCATAAGGATAAAAAATGGGTTTTATTTTATGGTTTTATTTCTATTTTATCACTTTTCTTATCCATGTATATGTATGCTTATTGGGTAATATATTTACTTCCCTTTACAATACTCTTTTTTTTCATGGATGAAAAAAAACTTTTTTCCCGCTGGTTTTTGGAATGGTTTGCGTACTTTAGTCTTATTGTAGGCTACATTGTTACCTATCCGGATTTATTTGATACCAATAATATGCAAAATATGCTATTAGACAAATTACTGCTTCATGGGTATAATGATTCATATATACTTTATGATATTTCTCTTTTTCTTAAAGATTATTATCATTATAATATATGGACTTTGTCCTATTGTGTATTTATTGTTTGGACTATATTTATCTCTGTGACAAATTGTCCCCAATATATACCCCTGCATGCCTCTGAGGAAAAAAATAGATTTTCATTAAATACTCTACTTTGGATTCGTGCCATTGCAGGCTTTTTACTAATTAACATCGGTGTTTTTGTTTTCTTGATAGAAAAAATTCTTTAATAGTTTTTACTGAAAGGAGTTCTCTTATGACCAGAGAAGCAGTTTTAGCAAAAGTAAATGATATTTTTCATGAGGTTTTCGATGATGACAGCATCGTCGTTGTAGAATCCACCACTTCCGAAGATGTGGAAGATTGGGACAGTTTGATGCACATTACCTTGATTTCCGAGGTGGAATCCGAGTTTGGATTTAAATTCCAGATGAAGGATGTGGTAGGTATGAAGGACGTGGGCGAGATGCTGGATATCATTATGGCAAATATTTAACATTTTGATGATTACTTTGCTGCCTTGTTTATTTTCAGCAATTGTACCCAGAAAGGAAGTTCATTTTGAATCATTATACATTTGAAGAACTTTCCGTCGACATGGAAGAATCCTTTTCCGTGACCGTGACGGAAGAAATGCACAACAAATTCACGGAGCTGTCCGGGGACATCAACCCTATGCATTTGTCGGAAGAGTATGCCAAAGAGCATGGCTATGCCGGCAAATTGGTGTACGGAATGCTTACAGCTTCTTTTTATTCTACGCTGGTGGGGGTTTATTTGCCCGGGGAGCACTGCGTGTTTCATGAAATCCGGAGCACATTTAATGCACCGGTTTATGCAGGCGATACCCTTACCGTCCATGGCGAAATCGTACAGATTCATGAGGACTTTAGGCGGATTAAAATCAAAGCCTATATTGTTAATCAGGAAGGGACGAAAGTGTCCTTGTCCACTCTCACGGTGGGTGTGGTATGAGTTCTTCCTTTGGTATTTCCGGTGCTGTGCTGAAATGGATCGCTGTCATTACTATGCTCATCGACCATTTTGCAGCATCTTTTTTAAATCATTATATCTCTGTGACGGGTGCCTTTGACGAGGTGTACCCGCTCTATACTTCGTGCCGTTATATCGGGCGGATTGCTTTTCCTATCTATATTTTCCTGCTGATTGAAGGATATCAGAAAACCCGGAATGTGAAAAAATATATCGGGCGTTTATTTATGTTTGCTCTGATTTCCGAAATCCCCTTTGACCTGGCTTTTTCCTATAGGCTTTTTGATGCCTCTTCACAAAACGTATTTTTCACGCTGTTTTTTGGCCTTTCTGCCCTCTATCTGATGGAGCTTGCCCGGGTCAAATGCAAAGAAAAACCGGCGCTGGTATTACCGCTCCGGCTTTTTACCATCTTTGGATTTCTGCTTCTAGCAGAACTTTTCAGAACCGATTATTCTTATGTGGGTGTGCTGGCCATCCTCGTCATGTACGAACTCCGGCAGAAACCGGCGCTGCAAATGATTGCCGGCTGCCTGACCCTCTGTATCTCAAGCTTCACAGAACTCTACGCCCTGATTGGCGTACTTCCGGTGTACTTTTATAGCCATGAGCGTGGTCGCCAGATGAAGTATTTCTTCTATCTGTTTTATCCGGTGCATTTACTGGTGCTGTGGGGGGTGGGAGAGGTGGTGTTGTAATCATTCCCTCCTATGAATTATCTTTATCTTCCTTTTTCAGAATTTCATCAAATTCTGTCTTTTCAACTTTTCCATTTTCTACTTTGTAGATGATATCACAGTTCTCAATCGTAGAAAGTCTATGTGCAATCATTAACATTGTCTTAGTTCCCTGTAAACCTTCTATGGCTTTCATAACTTCTTTTTCAGTTTCATTGTCTAACGCAGAAGTTGCTTCATCAAAGACCAATATTTCAGGATTACGATACAATGCTCTGGCAATACCGATTCGCTGTCTCTGTCCCCCGGAAATGCGGGCACCGCGTTCTCCCACTTCCGTGTCCAATTTTTTCGGAAGACTCTCAACAAATTCTTTCAACTGCGCTTCTTCCAAGGCTTTCCATACTTGTTCATCGTCTATTTCTTCGCGAGGAATTCCAAACGCAATATTGTTTCGTATGGTATCATCAGTTAAATAGATTGTCTGGGGAATATATCCCAATTTTCTTCGCCATCCTCCAACATTCTCTCTAATATCTACACAATCCACACATACTTTTCCCGAGGTGGGTTCTAACAAACCTAATACAATATCAGCCATAGTCGTTTTTCCACCACCGGATGCTCCTACCAAAGCAACGGATTTTCCTTTAGGAATTACTAAATTAACATTGTGTAGTACATCTTTCTCAGTACCTTCATATCGGAAAGAAACATCTTCCGCTCTAATTTCTTTACTAAAAAATACTTCGGAATAATTCTTCTTTGCATCCACCAGATTATCCGGCAATTCATCCGCTTCTTTGATATCATGATATACCAAATCAATAGATGCTTTGTGATAGATTACAACATTTAAACTTGAATAAATAGCATTTACTGATGGCAATAATTTGAATGCCGCATAGCAAAATACTGCTAGCTGCGGAATTAATCGAATATAGTTTGGATCAAATAAAATAACGACTCCCAAATACCCTAATATTGCAGAAATTGCAAACACCTCTATTATATACTTAGGCATTGTATTGTAAATTGAATACTTTACATCTAAATCAGTGCTCTTCTTATATGTTTCATCATATGTCGAGATAAACTGATTCTCAATATTCATTATTTTTATTTCTTTTACACCCTCAAAAGCCTGCTTTAAATGTTTTAACAAAAATCCGTTTACTCTTTGATTAATATAACCATTTTTACGGTTTTTTCTTTGTACACCAAAAATAACAATTATTAAACATGTTAGCAAAACAATTGCTACAAACATAGTCATTGCAAAATTAGTAATTGCTAAATATATAATAATACATGTTGCTGTTAGAATATTAGAAAATATACTAAGAACATTTGATATTAATTGAAATAATTGTCCTGTATCTGTATTGACACTACGTATCAGTTCTGAAGAGTTCTTACGAAGAAAAAAAGCATAGGGTTGCTTTAAATAAGCCTTCATCATCCTTATCGCCATATCTCGTTTTACTGAAGCCGCAAATTTGAATTGTCTACTATACATATAACAAAGAAAGGCACTTTTTAAAACATAGATAAGTATTGTAATACCAATCATCCACAAAATAATCTCTTCTTTTTTTGTAGCATTGGTTATTTGCTGAATCAAAACTGCTAATTTATTTTCTTGAATTGTGGTTTGATCCATCGCCAATTCTACAATCGGTAAAATAATGGTAATTCCTAATAACTCTGCAAAAGATCCTATAATGGTTTGAATAAATAAAAAGAAAAAGCCTCTTTTGGTTTTTTTATCCAACAAATAGTTTAACTGTTTCAGTATTTCCATTTAATATTCCTCACACCTCAAATTCTTCTGCGTAATGCGTCATCATATAGTCTTCTATACATCTATATTCTTTTACTCTATTCCAGTTATCCTTAATCGCATCTAGACGATTCTCATAATTTTCTTTCGTACATTCCTTTAAAACACTACCAATATCTTGATACTGTTCTTTCTTTAAAACAATAATTCCTTCATCGTTAAAGAATTGATTAATTTTTGTCGCTCCAACATAAATCGGAATCGTCATTGACGCAAAACAATCTAAAATTTTCTCTGTAAAATAGTAAGCATTTACATCGTTTTCCACTACGATGCTATATCTGTAAGGGGTTAAAGCATCCGCTTTTTTGTTGATACGATTTCCACAAAAAGCTCCATATCCATCTGCCATTCCTAATTCCATGGCATCTTTTGCTATCTGTACACGTAATTTATGATAAGAGGAATGTTGTTTATTTGATGCAACTACAGATATGTTTTTCTCTTTTTGTTCATACAACTTTTCATCCCATTCTCCTCCATTAATATCCGTCCCATACCATAATCCGCTTGCCGGAAGGAAAGCTGCATTTTCATATTGATTCAAAATTTGTTCAGAAAAAGTAAATATCTTATTAAACTCTTTCATTTTAGAAACGTCATTTTTCGCTTTTACAAATTCGCTTTCACGAATAGACTCCGATTCAAATAGTAGCGCAAATTTCTTCTTCGCATAATTTTTTTCTTCTACCCAGATTGATTCATGAGAGTAAAAATGTATCGGTAAACCGACATTGTTTCTATCCCATAAAACTTTTTCCGGATATTGACCTAAAACCAATGTGTATGGGGTATGTTGACATAATGTATCTTCCAAATAAAATACTCTTTTCCTTTCCCCTCTTTGATTGTATACCGGAGGTTCTTCTTGAACCTTTAAAATCTCTATATGCTGTTTCTCTCTTCTTTCTTTCATATATTTATATGGTACATAATCTTTTAAAAATTTTTTTATCATATAATTTGTTCCTTCACTAAATGAATTTTTTTCCACTCTTCCGGATAAAAATCACCATTCCACATCCCTATTTCCGGACATATAACCACTTTGTTTCTATTCTGATTTAGCCATGCTGCCCACCAACTATAAGAACTATTTGCAATAATATTATGTTTGCATTTACTCATAACATATAAATCATCCACAACTGCATTATCGGACTCATATTGAATATAATTTATTTTGTATATATCCGCATATTTTGAAAAATACTCTTTGGTAAACGCTATATCATCAGAGAAAACAAATATTTCGAAATCTCTTCCGATTTCTTCATTCATCTTCTCTAACGCCAAATCATAATAATTCATCGGGAGTTGCCAGTTCAAACCAACATAATCCCCACGTCTTATATGCAAGGCAACACTCTCCTTCTCCTGTACTTCTTTCATCACTTTGCTAACTTCCAAAGTATATTTTCTAGTAGGAACAAGCATATTTATAAGTTCATCTCTGTATTCTTTAAAGTATTTTTCACTTTGCCAAAAGCCATCAAAATAAGTATTTTGGTTAATATCAAATACCTTTCCATCATAAATCATTTGTTTTCTTTCGGAATATTTCTTGGTAAACAGACCGACTTTGAGTAATTTTCTGATTCGATTGATACCCAATTTTCTATCAAAAAAATTATTTCTGTACTTATATGAAATTCTCTGATCAAACTTAGGATTAAAATGTAATAGTTCTAAATTTCTTCCCTTTACATTCTTATTATCCTGCATGCTGGTATCAATATATAACTTTGCATTTTTCTTTTTTGAAAGCGCATATCCGAATGCATAACAGAATAATTGATTTCCTAAACCACCTTTAATATCAACGACTACCTTCATGTTTTATCCTTGTCAAATATTTTTGTAGCGTTCCATTTTTTTACCCAATTGTAAAATAAACTTAGAACTACACATACAACAATAACTGTTACTAATTTTACTAACCAAGAAAAAAATCCTTTTTCAAAATACCTGTAAAAGTATTTGTCAATTACCTTAAACAATAAATAATGTACTAAATATATTGAATAACTATTCTTTCCAAAAAAACGGAAAATACCATTATTGATTAAAAAACACGGTCTAACAATTTGGCTGACAATTATGATAAAATAAATAAATGCATAAATTATTCCGGAAGAAACATAATATATCTGTGTATGATTATAAAGCATTCCCCATATCATAAATATTCCGTATAATAACAATCCATAGGATAACAAAAATGCTCTTTGGGGAGATAAATTCAAATTCTTTTTTTTGAGGTTGTATAATACACTTCCCAGTGCTAAAATCGGTAAATTTGCACTCAAACACATCCATGAAAAATAGTTTTCATATATATACTTGTCCGCTACATCTGGTATATATGCCGGCATCCTGCTTCCAAGAGCATAAAGAAATAAGGATACGATTAAAAAAACAATACTTTTATCAAGCGAATTCGATAATTTATATATAAACGGCATTAAGAAAATAACAATAAACAATATCGATATATACCATTCCACACCAATGATACTGTTTATATGATGAGGAAAAAATGAATTAATACACAAGAAATGCGTAAGATAATTCAATAGAGATATTTTTCCTTCTCCGCCAAGCCAAAATGCACTTCCACCGATTAAACAAGCGGCTAACACGATTATCAAAAAGTATAATCCCAAGAGACTTCCTATTCTTCTTTTTATCCACTTAAAATAACTTTCCCAACTAAATTTATTTTCATTTTCTTTATATACTTTATCAAACGAGTGTAACAACAAGTACATAGAAATAATAAAAAAGATTGAAACTCCTGTTCTTCCTGCAGATGCAACACGATGAACAAATCCTGTTAAATCATCAATACCGGAATGAGTTAATACAACCATTAAAATCGCTATTCCTTTAAAGGCATCAACCCATTGTTCTCTTGATTTTTTCTGCATTTTATTTCTCCTTGCTATATTATTTACTACTTTCTCCAGTTAAATTGTAAAACATAATTACAAATTCTTTTGTTATACCCCAAACATGGTCATATTGTGTTGCTTCTTCATATGCATATGCATTAGTAAGTAATTCCGGATATTTTTCAAGTTCTCCTCTGGTACAAATCAAGAAGAAAGATTCCAATTCCACATTTGTTTCTTCTTTTTCAGAATCAATCAAATATACCGCATCTTCAATGGCCATTTCTGTAACACTTTTTTCACCTGTTATAACGGATACACTCGGACACATCCAATAATCGGTACAAAATCCTATTGAAACATCATACTCATTTATAACATCTATTATTGTACCTTCTCCAAACCAAATATCGGTTGATATCTTTTTTCCACCAACCAATGCTATAGATACCATCGAATTAATAACCAATACAAGTAATGCAACAATACCCAATCGATAGGATGTAAAATTACATTTCACTAAACAAATGCGTCTTATGATTATAATTGTAACTATAATAGAGGAAAACCACACAGGAATAAAACGCCATTCAAAACCAGAAAAGATTGCTATCGTTCCAAAAAACGCGAAAAACAACGTAAAAAAGCAAAGTGACCAATGCGCAACTATAATCATCTTTTCCATTTTATTATGTATTTTTTTATAAAAAATAACAGAAAGTAAGGAAAATAACGGGAGCATTAATCCCAAACCAATTTTTATTGTATATAAAATACCATTTTTACTAAATACATCCCACGAGATTTCATTATAAGAAAACATCTTTAAAAATAAAGCAAACCACTTTTTTATAATTTCATTTATATTATCTCCCAAATACAAATACATTTGGTATTTCATATGTCCATCACCATAGTCTGTTTGGCTATTAGAAACTATTATACTATATAAAACATATCCTACTGCAATCCCCAAAACTGAGCATAACAATGGCACCCATTCGCTAAACTTTATCTCTTTCCACTTTACCTTAGAACACATTAACTCAAAAAATAAAGCCGTAATTATTGGAAAACCTGCAAATAGAATTACAGTAGCACCTTCAATACCTATAATAGAAAAATGAATCAGAAAAATCACACACCAAATAATATACGCTTTTTTTCCTTTTTGTTCATTTATTTTGTTAAGGATATAAAAACCTAACATAAAAAGTAATATAGCCAAACTATAATGAATTACATGAGCAAAGAATATTTCTCTCAGTTTAGTTGTTCCTAGCATTAGCCAGATTAACAATCCCATTACAAAAAAACGTTCGGAAGTTTCACTTAAAAACAACTTTAAAAACATATATAATGCTATAATGAACAAGATGGAAAACAATGTCATCCCGCATCTTACCGTTAAAACATTCATGCCAAACATATGAATAAATGGAATTAACAACAAATGCCCTCCCAATGGAATAATGTAGGGATATCTATAATTTTCATTAACTATTGAACCACTTTCCATACTTGCTTTGGCCCACATAATATTATCAAAAACATCTGCTTGAGCTTCCATAATAAAAAAATCAGTCCACAAATAATATGCGATACCAAGAAATGATGAAATCATCCATAACACGGTAAACCAAAATAGTATTCTTATTTTCCTTTTATCATTCCAAAACATATTTATAACTCCAAAAAACTTTAACCTTTGCAAAAACAACAACTACTATATGTTTAACATTTTCTAAAAAAAATCTCATAAAACTAGATTCGGATTTTTTTTCTATTTCAGAAATTTCATTGATTAATGCACAATTCTTTTTCTGTGTTTCTCTCGCTAATTTATTATAGTCCTGACACAAATCATACAGTTCTTTCTTGTACAATACTTCTTGCTTTCTGTATGAAATCATAAAAAGTATCTTTTTTGCTTTTTCTTCATACTCTTCCATCAATGTATTTACTTTTTCATTATCTTCTTTTGCATAAAAATGCAATATTTCATCGTACAGTTTTTCAAGTTCTGCAAAACTCTTCTTCCCAAATCCCCCTCGCGTTATACTATCTTGATATGCCCTGTATCCGTATAAGCAATGATTATACCTTACAATAGACTTACATCTCTTAACTACCTCATTTGCATATTCACAGTCTTCACCAATTCTCTTATCCGAAAAACGAATATCTCCAACCAAATCTTTGCGGTACAATCTTCCCCATACCGTTGCCCGCAACTCTTTTCCGTATCTGCCGCTTAAATCTTCACCTTCAAGAATTTGTATCTGACCATCACATCCGCGAAAGGTGTTGCGTGTTTCCAACAGATACACATTACCCACCTCAACTAAATCAGCATTATTTTTTTCCATCTGCTCCACCATACAGGAAATCATATTCTTTGAAATATAATCATCCGCATCTACGAATGTATAATAGTCTCCTGTACATAACTCCAATCCGGCATTCCTAGAATACCCGGGACCGGAATTTTTTTGGTGGACCACACGAATAAACGGATATTTTTGCGCGTATTCATCACAAATCTGTCCGCTTCTATCCGTTGACTCATCATCGATTATTATTACTTCTATATTTTGATATGTTTGTTTTAATACGGTTTTTAAACAATCCGGCAAATATCTTTCACAATTAAATACCGGAATAATGATACTTACTTTTTTCATAATTATTGTACTCTTTTTACTATCTTAGCCGGAACTCCCGCTAACACAATTCCATCCTCTTCAAAAGAATCCACTACCACTGCGCCTGCTGCCACGGTGACATTATTTCCGAGTTTACACGGTCCGATTACCTTTGCACCTACCCAAAGTTCACAATTATCTCCCAACTCAACATTACTCCCGATGCAATTCTGACCATGCAGTTTACAGTTTTTACCGATCTTGGAGCTTCCGACAATAATGCCTGCATGTGCAATGTACAACCCTTTATCAAATGCGTTTTCTCCAAAATCCAAATGTAGTCTTTGTCCTAGTTTGTTTTTTCTGCTTTTTATAAGAATATACGCAGGAAGAAAGAACTTGCTTTTTTTCCTGCGATAATCATAGTACTCCGTTAAACGAAGCAACTTAATATAGCGAAAAACAAAATAATCCCTGTCATGACATAAAAAGGCATAGCAGGTCTTCAGTTTTGTCGACAGGCACGGATAATTATTTCTGTCTTTGCTGATATATTCTTTTAATTCTTTTCTGGTTTTAATCATATATTTTACTCTCAGTTATAAAAAATAACTATCTATAATCTCTTATTATTGCAAAAAGTCTTCTTAATCCCATATAGAAGATATTTTACCACATTTCGGCTCTGCTACGCAACTTCTCTGTGCCGCAGCCAAATAATATCTTTATATTTTAAAACTTGCTTTCCTATGCTATAATTCCTTCATATCAAACTGAGAGGTGACGCATGAATCCTATGAAAAGCTTATCTTCCTATTTCATTTCAGAAAAAAACAAGTGGTTTGACCTTCTGATACATATTTTTTCCATTATCATCTTAATCTGCGGAGTTATCACATCGTTTCGCATGTTACTTATGGACCCTTCTCTCCACATGGATGAATTTTCTCTCGCAGAGAACCTTTCTACACGTTCTCTTTTTACGTTGCTTTCCGAACCCTTAATCAATATGCAATCCTGTCCGGCATTGTATCTTGTGATTGTAAAGATTTGTACTATGATTCTTGGGGAATTTGGCCCCGCCATGCGTTTATTATCCACGCTTTCCTATGCCGGCATACTGCTACTTACCGTAATTGTTGGTAAGCGTCTCTTTCACCTCAGATACCCTTTTTTAGTAGCTGCATTTCTTGCCAATATGGAACAAATGCTCCGCTATTCCTGTATGTTTAAACAATACATATTTGAGGGATTTTGCATTTTACTGATTTTCTATTTGTATTATCTTTACGTCACTTCGAACAGAAGTCGTAAAATGCTGATTGTATCCTGCCTTTCCTATATGGTTCTTATTTGGGCAGCACATCCCGCCTGTTTTTTCATCGGCGGTATTGTGTTGGCGGAATTATTCATTTCACTTCGAAATAAGGACAAAACATGCGCTTTGTTTGCCATAATAATCGGCGGAGGCATCTGCATCAGTTTTCTTTTTAACTATCTTCTGTGGATAGGAAACAGTTCCACCGTTGGCGGAATGCAGGATTTTTGGGGTAATAATTTCTTGCAAATTTTTCCGCTTTCCGTAGAAACTTTGAAACATAATTATACTCTGCTGGGTGACATTCTCTACTATTTGGCACTTTATCATCCTACCATAGAGAAAATCCTTATTCTTTTTGCAGTAATCGGCATAATTCTTTTGTTGAAGAAAAAGAATCCTTATTGTCTTTCCATCTGTGCGGGCTTTGCCTTGGTTTTATTTGCATCCGCACTGCACTTTTTTCCGTTATATACGAGAATGTGGATATTTGCCTATCCTCTGATTGCATTACTGTTTTTCTACGGAATTGAAGCAATCTGCAACTTGGTTCTTTCCAAGCTTTCTGTCATTCCGTATATGCTTTGTTGCGTCATCGTTTTATTCATGACCTTAACTGTAACACCGGCATTCAATTTTTTAACGAGCCGGTAAATGTATATCATAACAAAGAAGAAGGCAATGCCTTGGTGGAGTATTGCCATCAAAACATCGCCGAAGATGAATCTTTGTTTTTGTTTTCTGTTAGCCGAAGTTCCCTTTGGTATACCCATGGTTATCATGCCACCCGTATCGGAAATGTGTCACATGACAATATCCTTTTTTCAACCGGCGTTGCAGAAGACGATATAGCAATAATTCAAGATGCAGAAAAATGCTATATTATAGCCTCTTTCGTACCGGACAGTGAATTAGAAGCATTCCTTGGTTCTCTTCAGGAATACGGAACGATTTCTGTGCCCTATAGTTTTTATAACACTGAGTTGTATTATTTTGAGGCGAATTAGATTTCGTCCTTTATTTACTTTTGTTAATCCATATTAATCCCAAAACCTCTTAATTTGGCGGTTCTAAAGCATTAAAATTGAAAATAAATAAACTGACTGGCATCATATTCGACCCCATATATTCCAAGCATAATAATAGTCCAAATTAGTCCTAAATACAAAGTCCATCTAATAAAAATATTTCTCCTATGGACCCAGGAAAAAACAGATATTCCTTTTTCGTGAACATAGTCTACAACTAGCAACAGTGCAATGGCAATTAACCCAACTATTAGATTACCCCTTTCCAATCCATAACCATATCCATGGAAAGAAAAAACCCGAAACATCTGTTTTATAATTCCAATAGCCATTGAAAAATTATCCGCACGGAAAAATATCCAAGCAAAACATACACACCCAAATGTAATTACCCATTTTGTACATATTTGTATTTTTTGTAATACAATATTTTGAAATTCAATATTATTCTTTTTTTGTATTATATCTTCTATAATTTGGTAGATAGCATGCAATAATCCCCAAATCATGAAGTTCCAACTTGCCCCATGCCAAAGACCACTAATCGTAAAAACAATCAAAATATTTAAGTATTTTCGACATATTCCTTTACGATTTCCGCCAAGCGGAATATACAAATAGTCCGTAAACCAGGTCGTAAGCGAAATATGCCATCTTCTCCAAAATTCTTTAATAGATGTCGCAAAATACGGTTGCTTGAAATTTTGCATAAGTTCAATTCCCATTACTTGAGAAGCACCTCTTGCAATATTCGTGTATCCCCCAAAATCACAATATATCTGGAAAGCAAAGCATATTGTTGCAAATGCTATTTCAATAAATCCATATCCAAATTCTTCGTAGTTATCATATATTCTATTTACAATTATAGCGACTCTGTCAGCAATAACCAATTTCTGAAAAAGTCCCCACATCATTAAAAAGTAACCGTCGCGTACCCTTTCGTAACTGTATATATTGATTTTATGTATATTTTGTATCTGAGGTAATAATTTTTCCGAGCGTTCAATAGGACCAGCCACTAATTGCGGAAAATAAGAAACAAAAAGCGCATATTTAAAAAGATTTTTTTCCGGCGCTACCTTTCCCCTATATACATCTATTGTATAACCCAATGCCTGAAAAGTATAAAACGATATTCCCACCGGAAGTAATAAATCAAATCTATAATTTATTCTGGAAATATTCAATGTTTTTAGTAAGGAATCAACATTATTCAAAACAAAATTACCATACTTAAAAACAAACAAAATTAGCAGATTTATTACCAAATTCAAGCATAAACAAATTTTCTTTTGCTTTGAACTTCCTCCCTTTTGTTGGATTCGATACATTACAATGCTACTTAACCATGTAACAACCGTTGAAAATCCCATTAAAAAAGCATATTCGACATTCCAGCTCATATAAAAATAGTAACTTGAAATTAGTAACCAAAACCAGCGCGTTTTTTTAGGAATAATAAAATAGAATAGTACAACAATCGGAAAAAAAAATAAAAAATCAATTGAATTAAATACCATATCCTGTCCCCTATGCTTTAGTTTTAATACTCAAATGTGACATGATTTGTTTCTTCACCATCTAAATAAACATATATTTCAATACTACCCATTTGATCCAATGGTAATTCTATCCACGCATTGTTGCTTTCCTCTTGAAGTATCTCACTTTCTACTTCTACTCTTTCTTCCTCGCTTATTTGTTCTACATGGTTTATTATAGTATATGTTATCCTACTATTGTCTTCTTCTAGATTTGTAACAGGTCGGATAACATATTCTTTATTCTCTCGATTCTCTTCAAAAGGTTCAATAACTAATCCAAATACTCGTTCTTCCATAGAAGACAACTTTTCAGCGTAGGAATCATAAAATATATCCTCTGAACAATTTAAATCCCCGTAAAAAAAATCTCCAAACAAATGGCTAAATTCAGTTGATCCATTTATGTTCAAATGGTTATCGTCCGCAAAATCACCATCTTCTAAATTCAAATACTCCGTTCTGCATAAATTGAAATCATAATATTGGCTTCCAATTTCCTCCGCGATATCTTCCATTCTATTAACATAATCATCATAACTTCCGCCTTGACGCAAAATATAAAAATTCGGCATAGGCGCTGAATATAAGATTAGTTCAATACTATTCTCTTCACAATACTCTGCGATTTGATATAAATCTTCAAGATAATCTCCACCTATCCATTCGCTCGATAGAGGTATAAATTCCCCCATTACAATAAAATCCCCCTCTACTTTCGATTGTGTTAATGATGATGAAAAACCTCTAGAATTTAATGATTCTTCACTTTCTGTATTGCTTTCTAATTGTCGTTGTATATTTTCTATAATGTAACTAATATCAAAAATTTTGCCCCAGTGTCTTCTTGCCGGAATGAATGTGTTGGCATAATATTTTGAATCCGTTGCTTCTAGTAAATATTCTATTTTATTAAGCGAAAATCTCATATAGTCTGCCACATTAATAGTCTCAGATATATCTGTTATATCTTCATGCTTTCCGGCAATTATACCATCATTATTCCAAAGTTCATAAAAGCATTCTAAATAAACTGTTGATATTTCATTTGTTTTGTTTGCCTCAACTAGTAATGCATATGCACTATTCATTCTTTGCGAACCAGTGCCCAGATTATACGAATACTGTTCTGTATATTCATCTAGTATTAACGGTTGTATACTATGAAAGCAATGTGAAGAACCTAAACATAATATGTCAATATTCTCACTTTCGTTATACATCCCAACAATCGCATATCTGCTCCATGAACTTGTATTTACTAACAAAATACTGAAAACAGAATTAATGTAATAACATAACAGTAGAAATGCGCTTATTTTAAATATAATCTTTAAACATTTCATGCTCTTTTTCTTTCTTAAAAGTATTTTTTATCATAAATAAAATATCACTTTTTATATCAAATTACAACAAAAAGACGCTGTCGCATCCGCAACAACGCCCTTTCATCATTCAAAAATTTAACCTTACGCTTTTCCTACAGAACCGAAAAGTTCCATTTTCTCTTTAACAGTAGCTTTGATAGCTTCTGCACCGGGAGCAAGGAGCTTACGAGGGTCAAATCCTTTACCCTGCTGATCCTTACCAGCTTCGATGTATTCACGTGTAGCTGCTGCGAAAGACAACTGGCATTCTGTATTTACGTTGATCTTGGAAACACCAAGGTCGATAGCTTTTTTGATCATATCAGCGGGGATACCTGTACCTCCGTGAAGAACCAAAGGCATATCTCCTGTCAATTTCTGGATTGCATCAAGTGTTTCAAAAGAAAGACCAGCCCAGTTTTCAGGATATTTTCCGTGGATGTTACCAATACCTGCTGCAAGGAAGTCGATACCAAGATCAGCGATCATTTTGCACTGTTCGGGATCTGCACATTCTCCCATACCTACAACACCGTCTTCTTCACCACCGATAGAACCAACTTCAGCTTCGATAGAGATTCCTCTCTTGTGAGCTTCTGCAACGAGTTCTTTGGTCTTTTCTACGTTCTCTTCGATAGGGAAGTGAGAACCGTCGAACATGATGGAAGAGAAACCTGCATCCATACATTTGTAGCAGTGTTCGTATGAACCGTGGTCCAAGTGAAGAGCTACGGGAACTGTGATGTTAAGTTCTTCGATCATACCCTTAACCATACCTACAACAGTCTTGTAACCTGTCATGTATTTTCCTGCACCTTCAGATACACCGAGGATAACCGGTGAATTCAATTCCTGTGCTGTTAATAAGATAGATTTTGTCCACTCAAGGTTGTTGATGTTGAACTGACCTACCGCATAGTGGCCTGCTTTTGCTTTGTTGAGCATTTCCTTTGCCGATACTAACATATTTTTATCTCCTTAATTTTTAATTACAACACATTATACAATAAAACTTTAAAAAAATCAACTATTTCGCCAATATAAATTCCGTATTATCAAAGTCTTTTTTTATTTTCGACCTGAGATCGAAGTCCGCGATCACTCCGTCAACCGCTGAAAGATCGCATAGAGACATCGTTCCTCTCGCGTGGAGCTTTTCTTTATCCAAAAGATAATATACCTTGTCCGAGTTCTCCATCATGGTGAGATGCAGGAGGTAATAGGTCTCGGACGAAACTATATCTCCCGTATCGCTGATGCCTCCCGTGGAGAAAAACATTTTATCGGCGTACAGTCTTTTGGCGTTTTCCACAGTCTGTACTCCCGAGAGCATGGAGGGAGCCTCAACTATGCTTCCGCCAAGGCAGATAACGCTTAT
>JAZSDK010000064.1:0-6928 GCA_045531155.1 Faecalimonas sp.
GCAAATTTCCCACTGAGTACATGTTCTGCCGTCACTTCCGGAAACTTTGCCAGTACTCTTCTTTCCGATTCGGAATAATCCGCCTTTTCTCCAAAAACATTCCACAAGACCAATATCATGAAAAAGCCGGCCATAATGGAAACAGTTACATAATTTTTTATCTTTGTCATGCCATCCCTCCCTAAAACCGAAAATACAGGAATGGGTTAAATGAGCCATCCACCAAATACGCTGTAATCATAATAAGTAATACCAATAACACCACAGGTTCTGCATATTGCAAACCCTTCCACTTTGAAACCATTTTTTTCGGAAGCGGGGTTACACCAACAATTGCCAAGATACCAATGACAGCGTAGCTTTTTAGATAATACAATGTCTCAGCAGAAACAAGCGGTAAGTCTCTGCTTCCAAACATCCCGCCAATGTCCGCCAGCATCTGTGTGGTAGAGGACGCGTTAAATATCACAAAGCTGACCACTACTGTAAAAAGTACATAAATATGGTTCCATACCTTTGAACGTTCCAGGTACTTCAATAAGAAGGTCTTTTCTATCACCAAAAGTACTGCAAAATACAGACCCCATATGATAAAGTTCCAAGCCGCCCCATGCCAGAATCCAGTCAGCATCCACACAACTAGTATATTAAATAAATGTTTTCCCCGTTTCGCCCTTGATCCGCCTAGCGGAATATACACATAATCTCGAAACCAGTTGCCCAATGATATATGCCATCTTCTCCAAAACTCTGTAATGCTTTTGGAAATGTATGGGTAATTGAAGTTTTCTAAAAAAACGAATCCAAACATTTTCCCAAGACCAATCGCCATATCACTATAGCCTGAGAAATCAAAATAAATATGAAGAGAAAATGCGATTGCATACATCCAATAAAACAGCACACTCTTGTCATTAGACTGTCTAAATGCCTCACAAATTTCACCTAATACATTTGCAATCAAAATCTTTTTGGAAAGACCGAATACAAATCTCCGTATTCCCGTTGCAGCTTTGGATATACTGTGCTCACGGCTTTCCAATTGTACTGCCACATCTTTATAGCGTACAATTGGCCCTGCAATAAGTTGTGGAAACATGATAATATAGGCAGCTAAATCAATCGGATTTCTCTGGGCTTTTACCTCCCCGCGATACACATCAATGTTGTAACTGAGAATCTGGAACGTATAGAAACTAATTCCGATTGGAAGGGCAACCCTAACCAACGGAATCGAAAGCCCTGTAAACTGATTGAAATTATCAACGAAGAAATTTGCATATTTAAAATAACCTAATGCACCAAGAAAAGAGACAACTGCCAGAACGAGATACAGTTTTTTATGTTGAGCATCCTTTTCTATGAGCATACCTAATGTGTACCCAATCGCAATAGTTACAAGCATCAAAAGAACGAGTCTTGGCTCTCCCCATGCGTAAAAAAACAGACTCGTAATTAATAGTGTGAAATTTTTAAACTGCCTTGGTACTAGAAAATACAAGACTAATACACAAGGCAGAAAATAATACAAAAATGATATGCTAGAAAATAACAATTTTATTCTCCTGGTTGTTCTTCAAATTTCTTAGGACTCATAAGGAAAAATACCGTATTTTCCTCATTGTCAACAGTCAGTTCCTCAGCTTCCGTACAGATATTCCAACGCAAGTTTGCATTGTCCTTCAATGTCTTCATAAAGCCATCCACATCTGCGCCGTCTTCTAATACAAAGATATATCCTACGAATGGAATGGTTCCCATCATTGGCCCAAACATTGCACCTTCTTTAAAACCGGTAATCTCTACATTGTCAAATCCTGCCAGATATCCCGGCTCAATTGGATTAGCACCGCCCATAAATGGTATAATCTCATTTCCAACAATTCGTTCTGCTATCTCCTGTGCAGTTCCTTCCGAGTTATCCTCGAAGGCATCAAGCAAGATTTCACCAACCGTTTCCGGATTCTCTGTCTCTTCTTTCTTATCGTTCTCTTTGGTTGTACCGCAAGCCATCGTACTCAACGTCATAATAGTTGCTAATAATAATGCGATAATTTTTTTCATTCTTAGTTCTCCTTACTTTTATTTGCATCGATATGTTATCATATTATTTCCATAAAATGCAATCCGTATTAATTCCCATTTTTCCCAAATATTTCTACAAAGTATTCTCTCCTATAACAAAGAGTCCGGCCACTGCCGAACTCTTATAACCACCTATTCTGCAACAGAATCCAAACACTCCTGAATCGCCTCATTGATGGACAACATTTTTTCATCCAGTGCTGCAACCATATCTGCACATTCTCTCAAATCGTCACTGATATATTCCGGCACATGGTCTTCTAATTTATAATAAATCTTGTGCTCCAAACTAGCCCAGAAGTCCATAGCGATTGTACGAATCTGAATCTCAACCTTCGTCTGTACCACACTGTCCGACAAAAATACCGGGACAGCTACAATCATATGAAAGCTTTTATATCCACTTTCCTTTGGCTGTTTAATATAGTCTTTGATTGAGATGACTTCCAAGTCACTTTGATTTCCAATCATTTTAGCCAACCTGTAAATGTCTGAAGTAAACGAACAAATCAATCTTACACCTGCGATATCATTAATATGCTTTACCATATTCTCAACAGATGTCTCATACCCATATCGCTTTAACTTTTTCACGATACTTTCCGGTGTCTTGATTCTTGTCTTAATGTGCTCAATTGGATTATATCTATGTACGTGTTGGAATTCATCGTTTAGTATCTCTAACTTAGTTCCAACTTCTTTGAGTGCTGCATTGTAGAGGAACATAATGGTTTTCCAACTATCTACATCCTCGTATGTTTTAATTGCATCTAACATTCAAGTTCTCCCCTTCTGCTTGCAACTTTCGCAGTTCCACATCCCGTTACACCGTCTGTTCACCACCCGTTGCTTACTATATTAGTATACCATAGAAAAGAGTTACTTGTCATACATTTCACAAAACTTTTAGAAAGGTTTTAGAAGATAACCTCCATCTTTGTTCCTTTTCCAACCTCACTGTCAACTCGAATCTGTGCGTGGTGGAAAATGGCTCCATGCTTCACAATAGACAAACCTAGCCCCGTTCCACCGGTTTCTTTGGAATGGCTTTTATCCACACGGTAGAAACGCTCAAAGATACGTTCCTGCTGATCCTTTGGAATTCCGATTCCCGTATCCTGTACGATAATCTTCACTCCCTCAGCTGTATTTCCAACCCAGAGCATCACTTTGCCCCCTGGCACATTGTATTTAATCGCATTTTCACAGAGGTTAAAAATCATTTCATCCAACATCTGTTTCACACCATAGTACACCACTGGTTCGCCGCCAAGCTCCACATACACGTCTCGTTTTCTTGCAGACATGGCAAGGCGTTCCGCGATATCCTGACATAATTCATACAAATCAACTTCTTCTCGTTCGAGTTCCACACTGTCCTCATCAAGCTTTGACAGCTTGATAATATCATCAATCAGCGTAATCATTCGGCTCGCCTCTTTATATATACGTTCAGAAAACACAATCATGTCTTCTCGATTCACCATGCCGCTTTTCATAATCTCAGCATAACCCGAAATGGAAGTCAGCGGTGTCTTTAGCTCATGGGACACGTTCGCCGAGAACTCTTTTCTCAGTTTTACAATTTCTTCATCTTCTACACGACTAATAAAATCATTCCCCATAGTTTTCTCCCATACGATATCCAACACCACGAACTGTTTCTATTAAATCGCCCGCGCTTCCTAATTTTTGTCTCAGTGTTCGAATATGCACATCTACCGTTCTAGTCTCACCAGTAAACTCATATCCCCAGATTTCTTCTAACAGTCTGTCGCGAGTCAGAACTGTTTTGCGATATTTCATTAATTTACGTAACAATTCAAACTCTTTGTATGTGAGTGTCACCAATTGCTCATCTACAAATACTTCATGGCATTTTAAATCCATTCTTAAATTTCCAATTACATACTCCTCAATCTCTTGATTCTGTTTGGTCCTGCGAAGTACCGCTTTAATACGTGACACGAGTTCCATCATGCCAAACGGTTTCGCAACATAATCGTCAGCTCCTGCGTCCAATCCAAGTACTTTGTCGTACTCATTTCCTTTTGCAGTTACCATTATCACCGGGATGTGTTTTGTCTTAGAGGATTCTTTAAGTTTCTTCAATATATGAAGCCCATCCTCTCCCGGAAGCATAATATCTAAAAGTACAAGCTCCGGTGTCTCAGATGTCAAAGCTTCCATAAAACTTTTTCCGTCACCAAAGCCACGAGCATTCATCCCCGTAGCAGTCAGTGTATATACCACTAATTCTCGTATATTGCTATCGTCTTCTACACAATAAATCATTTTCGTTTCTCCATCTGTATGTTTTACCTAAATATATAGTATCACTATAAATGTGCAATGTAAAATCTAAAAACACACTTTTGTAAAAACTATGTAAAAATTGGACAAAAAAGTGAACCCCACAAGAGTTCACTTTTCTAACCTCATTCTCAATTTACAGCTCTAATTTCATATCGCCGTACTTAATCCAGCCTTTCTTTCTCATAAATTCTGAAATAAGAAGTGTTACTATTGCCGGCAAAATAACCTGAATCAACAGAATCTTCACAAGAAGCATTCCCGGAGTTTCTGTTCCAATCATGGTCTGCCATGTCATAATCTGTCCAACTAGTCCCGCTGTTCCCATTCCGGAACCGGTTGCATTATTGGTCATACCCAGAAGCATAGTTCCTACCGGTCCTAAAATTGCGCTGGACAAAATAGCCGGAAGCCAGATAATTGGTTTCTTTACAATGTTTGGAACCTGAAGCATGGATGTTCCGATGCCCTGTGCGAGAAGTCCGCCCACTTTGTTTTCACGATAGCTTGCCACTGCAAATCCAACCATGTTACAGCAGCATCCAACGGTTGCGGCACCTGCTGCAAGTCCGGAAAGATTCAAAATAACACCAAGGGCCGCAGAGCTGATTGGAAGAGTTAAAATCATACCCATCAATACAGATACAATAATTCCCATTAAGAATGGCTGTTGCTCTGTTCCCCAGTTAATCATTTCACCAAGCATTAGCATGAACTTGGAAATCGGTGGTCCAAGAATGAGTCCGACTACAGAACCGGCACTAATTGTCACAAGTGGTGTTACGATGATGTCTACCTTTGTCTTGCCTGCTACCAAATGTCCGACTTCGATTCCTATGTAAGCCGCTAGGAATGCCCCGAGTGGTTCTCCCGGTCCTGCAAATACCATAGCGCCATCTACCAGCACTGCACCTGCAAGAATTTTGCTTGCAAATGCACCTACCATACCGGCAGTTGCTGCTGACAATACAACCAACGAGCCTTCCTTGAATTTATAAGCAACGCCAACGCCAATACCTGCACCGGTCAATGCTGCTGCCACCTTACCGATTGCAAAAATCATATCTCCAATATTCCCACCAATCAGCGTTCCTATTTGTTGAATAATCGTTCCGATAATTAAGGTTGCAAAGAGTCCGTGTGCCATTCCGGCAAGACCATCTACAAAAATTCGATTTGCTAATTTTTTTAACTTATTCATCTTTATCCCTCTCTTGTTGTCAACTTTTTGTTTTACATCTGTCTTGTCACCTGTGTAGTCTAGCACAGAATTTCCTAAAAATCAACCAATTTATTTATTTTGTTGAAAAAATTCTGTGTCCTGGTTTATACTATCCACATAGTTGTAATCAAAGAAAGGAACCGGCTTATGTTTCGTTTATGGGGAAAAGTTTTTAAAGACAATCGAATGCTAAAAGATACTGTGATTTGTGATGACTCTAATGATACAAGAACTCACAAGATTTTTCATGCGCTAGATGAGATTTGCCAGGAATTTGACTTAAGCAAACCTATCTGGCTGGATGCAACAATTTCTGAATTTAAACGTCACGACAAAGCCAGATTTTATCAGGATAATTTTGTAGACTCCATTGACTTTGATTATCTGGAGATTCACGTTATTGAAGAATAGCCCTAAATGTAAATAAAAGTGTCAGTACGGTAACTTGTTGTACTGACACCTTATTTTTTTCATATTCTATAACATATGTTCTAGCACTTCTTCGGCAATATTTCTTGCATGGTCTGAAATACGTTCCAAACATACAAGTGTATCTAAAAATACGATGCCGGTTTCTGTGTTACATTCCTGTTTTGTCAGGCGTTTGATGTGTTTTGAGCGAAGTTCAATTTCCAATCTGTCAGCTTCTCGTTCCTTCTCAATAGCCAGCAATGCTTTTTCCTTGTCTTCTTCCATAAAAGCATCAATTGCATAACGGAAACTGTCTACACAGACATCAAGCATTTCCTTTAATCCTGCTGCTCCAACTTCTGAGAAGGTCAATTTTCTGTCTGTCATTGTCTCTGCAAATTCGGAAATATTTTCGCAATAGTCACTGATTCGTTCCATGTCTGACAACACCTGAACCAAACGTGCTACGTGCTGATGCTCTCTATCGCTAATCTGTAAACCTGTAATTTTCAATGCAAAATCCATAATACCCGAGCAATATTGATCTACAATATCTTCGTCCTCTTTTATCATTTCAATGTCGTCCTTGTTCTTTGTAAACAATACGCGTTTCGTAACCTCTAACGTATCTTTCACTTTTGCACCCATATGACCAACTTCTGAAAGGGTCGCCTGCATTGCGATAGTTGGCGTGTTTAACATTCTGTCGTCCAATGACAGTAAAGTTTCATTTTCTTCTTCTTTCCTAATTCCACCAATCTTCTTTGCTAATTTAATAATGAGATTAGAGAATGGGAACAACAATACTGTTGTTGCAATGTTAAATGCAGTATGCACGGTACTGATCTGTGTTGCACTAATCATTCCATTTCCCCACGCAGGATTAGCAATCTTAAA
>JAZSDK010000024.1:0-2936 GCA_045531155.1 Faecalimonas sp.
TTTGGACATGCAATTATAACTAGAATTTTAGAATCCCATGGCTACAAAATTGGTTTGATTGTACAGCCGGATTGGAAGGATAAAAACAGTATATGTGAGTATGGTGAACCAAGACTTGGCTTTTTGGTATCCGGTGGAAATATGGATTCTATGGTGAATCATTATTCTGTATCCAAAAAGCGCAGAGCAAATGATGCGTTTACACCGGGTGGTGTAATGGGAAAAAGACCGGATTATGCAACAACGGTGTATTCTAATTTAATTCGTCAGACGTATAAAAAAACACCGATAATCATTGGCGGAATTGAAGCAAGTCTTCGCAGAATGGCACATTATGATTATTGGTCAAACAAGTTGAAGCGTTCTATTTTATTAGATTCCGGTGCGGATTTGATTTCCTATGGAATGGGGGAACGGTCAATTGTGGAGATTGCTGAGGCGTTAGATAGCGGGCTTGCAATTGAAGATATCACTTATATTGAGGGAACGGTTTGCAAAGTAAAATCCTTAGATAATTTGTATGACGCATTGATTCTGGAATCTTGGGATGAACTAAAAGAAGATAAATTGAATTATGCAAGAAGCTTTTATAAGCAATATTGTAATACAGATCCGTTTTCGGGAAAACGACTGGTGGAACCGTATTCGGAGCGTTTATACGTGGTTCAAAATCCACCGGCAAAACCTTTGTCTCAATCAGAGATGGATAGAGTGTACAGTCTTCCATATATGAGAACCTATCACCCATCCTACGAAAAATTAGGCGGTGTTCCGGCTATAGAAGAGGTAAAATACAGCCTGATCAGCAATCGAGGATGTTTCGGAGGTTGCAGTTTCTGTGCACTAACCTTTCATCAGGGAAGAATTATTCAGACAAGAAGTCATGAATCGCTTATTGCAGAAGCAAAGAAATTTATATGGGATAAGGGCTTTAAAGGATATATTCATGACGTGGGAGGTCCGACAGCAAACTTCCGCGCACCTGCATGCGAGAAACAGCTCACAAAAGGTGCATGCGTGAATAAACAATGTTTATTCCCGACACCGTGTAAAAATTTAAAGGTGGACCACAAGGATTATTTGAAATTATTGCGCAAGCTTCGAGAATTGCCAAACGTAAAGAAGGTATTTATCCGTTCAGGAATTCGCTTTGATTATTTAATTGCGGATAAGGATGACAGTTTCTTTCGAGAACTTTGTGAGCATCATGTGAGTGGACAACTGAAAGTTGCTCCTGAGCATGTGGCTGACCCGGTATTACAAATGATGGGAAAACCGGAAAACAGTGTATACCAGGCATTTACAAAAAAATACAAGCAAATCAATGAGAAATTAGGAAAGAAACAATTTTTGGTTCCTTATTTGATGTCTTCGCATCCGGGTTCCACCATGAAGGAAGCGGTTGCTTTGGCTGAATATTTACGTGATTTGGGATATATGCCGGAGCAGGTGCAGGACTTCTATCCGACACCATCTACCATTTCCACTTGTATGTATTATACAGGAGTGGATCCAAGGACTATGAAACCGGTGTATGTGCCGAAGAATCCACATGAAAAAGCCATGCAGCGTGCATTGATTCAATATCGAAATCCGAAGAATTACGAGCTGGTTTTAGAGGCGTTGAAGGCGGCGGACAGAATGGATTTGGTTGGGTTTGATAGGAAGTGTCTGATTCGACCACGACAAGATAGAAAATTCGGACAACAGACCAAAACAGATGAAAGAAAGTTTGCTCCGAAAAAGAAAAAAGCAATACGAAACGTACACAAAAAGAAGAGGTAAATTCATGAAAATTGCAATTGTTACAGGTGCATCTTCCGGTATGGGAAGAGAATTTGTCAGACAAATAGAACATTTATATAAAGAACTGGATGAAATATGGGTCATTGCACGTAGACGAGAACGTTTAGAAGAATTGCAAAGTCGCATGCTTACTAAGATTCGTATACTACAGGGCGATTTGCTTGATGTTGACATTTATGAAATAGTTGAGAAGCTTTTAGAAGAGAAGAAACCGAATGTTAGGATGCTTGTGAATGCAGCTGGTTTTGGAAAAAAAGGGGAAGTAAAGGAGCTTTCCTGCAGGGAACAATTAGAAATGATTGATTTAAATTGCAGAGCCCTTACCCACATGACAAAGCTTTGTATCCCTTATATGTGTAAGGGCAGTCGGATTGTAAATTTGGCATCTGCGGCAGCCTTTTGTCCACAGCCGGCGTTCAGTGTATATGCTTCTACAAAATCCTTCGTGCTTAGTTTTTCGCGAAGCTTGGGGACAGAACTGGCAAAAGACGGAATCTATGTTACGGCAGTATGTCCGGGACCGGTGGATACAGAATTTTTTGAAACCTCCGGAAAACAAGATAATTCAATGAAAGAGGCAACAATGGTCAAGCCGGAAGCTGTTGTGAAACAGGCTCTTATTGATGCGAGAGATGGTAAGGATGTTTCTATATATGGAGCGGCTATGAAAGCAACAAAGGCAGCAACTAAGATTTTACCCCATCGATTACTTTTAGATGCGATGGATAAATTCTGGTAGAGAAAGGGACACAAATGAAAATCAAAAAAGGGGATGCTGGCTATATTCGTCAGCATAAAAGAAATGTTATTATAAAAACAGCTATTGAGTTTGGTATTGTAATTGCTTTATTTGTTCTAGGTATATGGCAAACGGGTGACAGGTTAAACCTGTTAACAGTAGTTGCTGTGCTCGGTTGTCTGCCGGCTTCCAAAGCATTGGTAGAAGTGATTATGATTGCACCACACAAGTCTGTTCTCAGTGAAACAGAAAAAGAAATTAAAGCTAACACGGAATACTTAACAACTGCATTTGATATGGTATTTACAAGCGAAAAGAAAATTATGCCGGTTGATTGCATTGTGATTTCAGACAACACCATTTGTGGTTACACTTCCAAGGAAAAGGTTGA
>JAZSDK010000144.1:0-4672 GCA_045531155.1 Faecalimonas sp.
TTGATGCTCCATAAAGTTCAAATGCAAATTTTATACCTAACTGCAGCATTTGTTTTCCATAACCTTTTCCTCTTACCTCAGGATTCAGAATTACATATCCAAAGCTTAATTCACCTGTTACTTCTCCAGGTTGGCGAAGGGTAAAAAAACCTTCTATTCCTTCTTCATCAAAAGCAACAAACGGAAAATATTTTTCATTATCTATTCTACCGGAAACTGCCTGTTCCATACGTTCCGCTGAAACAGGAAAACTGCCAAGCCTTCCTTCACTCCATTTATAAAATGTGTTTTCATCTTGAGCCCAAGTTACTATTTTCTGACTATCATTTTTTCGATATGGTCTTAATTTTAGCATAAACTCACCTCGTAAACTTCAAAGTTTCTTATTTCAAAATACTAATTTCCTTTTGCAAATTCACCAAAAATCTACCTGCATGAGCGCCATCCATTTGTGTATGGTGAAACTGAAAAGAAAGTGTAAGATAATACTTAAACCATTTCTTTTTGTATCTGCCCCAAATAATAAATGGATTATTAAAAATACCACTATTCATACCAACTGCACCATCAATTTCGGTATCTATAATTGCCGATGTCCCTATTACCATACTATCATTTGACAAATCTCTATCTTGACAGTTTTCTGCAACCCACGAAGTATATTCTAAATATTCATTATTGAATTTATTTAAATCTTCCACATACAAGATGTCACAAGAGCTTACTTCGCCATCTCTATTTTTCACAATTGTATTAACTGCAATCGTATCATACTGTATAAGTTTATCACCAACAGGAAGTACGTAAAACTCTTTTACATTCACAGCAGCTTTTCCAATGCAATAATCTAAAAGCATATTAAACTTCATATGTTTTCTTTTACTAATTTTAATAAGATTTGTTACATCCAAAGTCTTAAAAAAAGTTACCATTGGATTTGGGGCTTTCATCCAAAGCTCATATGCCATAGCTCTTGTTGTGTCTTTTAGTTGAATTTCTTTTGCCATTATATCTCTCCCATAACTCCAAATTTGTACACCTGTATTATAAATATTTTTCAACACAAGTTTGCTCGATAACTTTCTTTCCAAGCAGTGTAATTGCTTGTTTAGGACATTCATTCACACACCTATAACATACCGTGCATTTATCCTTCCCTTGTGCTTTATTATCTATCATAATAATATTTTCTGTTGGGCATATCTTTGCACATTTAGTGCATCCAATACACTTGTCTGTATCTACCTTTAACTTATCACTATACTTTCTGGTTCTGTAACCAAACCATAATCTCTGTGACAAAAAACCTGCCAAGCGGGACAAAGTTCCCAGTCCCTCTTTTGGATATTTTCCATTCTTAATATCTGCAACTGCTTTTACTACTTTTTGATTTGCCTTTTCAACAAGCTGAGTATTTTTTCCCCGGGAACGCTTTAATACTTTCTCATCAGCAATACTATCCGGCATTTGCAGATGCAAGCCACCTGTTATTTTTGCGCCATATTGTTTTAACAAACGCCCCAATACTCCTGCACCATCTCCACTAAACAATGCCATTGTAGCAATAATAAAAACTCTTTTTCCTTGCCACACCGATGAATTGTTATGTATAAAATCACTCAAGATTTTGGGTACTGCACTATACTGAACAGGATAACTAAATACTATTTCGTCATGACTATTTATGTGTTCTATGAGGTTTTTATCTTCAATAGAAAACATAACAGAATTATTGTCATATTCTCTTGTAAATACCTCTAATGCATATCTTGAATTACCTGTTCCACTAAAATATATTCCTATCATAAATCAACCTCAAAATTCAAATTCATGCGTGCTTTCAATCTCTCCGCAAGACTGAAATTTTCACCTTACTGTGGAAAACCATACAAACTAACATAAACAATCATAGAAATAACCTCAATCAAAACAATAACTCCAAAAATAATTGCAGCAATCTTCAATCCTTTTTTTGCCTTCTTCTCGTTTTCATCAGTTAATACTTTTTCCTTTAGTTCGCTTGCAATTTCTGACTTAAAGGAAGTTTTCCCTATTTGAGTTGGTACTTTATCCATTACTAGCTCATCCAAAGAAATTTCGAACATATCACTAATAGCAATCAGTTTTTCCATATCAGGTGTCGAGTCCCCCATTTCCCATTTTGAGATAGTTTGCCGAGAAACATTCAAACGATTAGCAAGTTCTTCTTGTGATAAGCCTTTTTGTTTTCGAAGATTATACAATTTATTATGAAATTCCATCTTTACCAATCCTACCTTTCCATCCTTTTACCATAACAAATAACAACATTCCTAACACTACTGTTGTAATAACACTTGCTTCTATTCCGTAATCTGCACCATTGAGGATACTAGTATCTTTTACACTAAAAAGAACTACTCCTTTTGAAACACTTTCACTTCCACTTAAGGACAAACCCATAATCACATATAATATAAAATTCCATGCACTATGTAACCCACAAGCAATCCAAATATTAGACCGCCATAAAACAAGTATTGAAAAGGTAATCGAAACCAAATACAAGTTTATAATTCCAACCACAGCATACACGAAATCCGCTTCAATCAAGCTAGACAAATGTGGAAAAACAAATGCAGTTGAACTAATTAGAATTGCCAATGGTATAGATATTCTATTTTTCAATGAATTGAGCAAAAATCCTCTGCACATGATTTCTTCTGTGGCACCTTGAATACCAAATGCCAATATCCATAACAAAATACTTTTAATATTAACATTTGTGCTGAATCCATAAAAGCTAATGGAACCACAGAGGCAACCTATACCTAATATTATAAACAAAAGAATCGTGGCAACTAATGCTCCAGCCAAATACTCTATAGGATTTTCTGAAAAACCTACGAATTTAATATTTTTCTTCTCAACAAATCTGCAATATAATAGGGTTACTAAGGAAAATACCAGGAAGCCATAGTAGGATAACAACTCACTAATTTCTCCGGCTGGCATTATGCCGTGCAAAGGGTCATAGCCCATGCCATATAAAATCCCGATTATCACTCCTTCTCCCAAAACTGCCGAAATAACATATATCAGGATGAATGCCAATAATTTCTTTATTACATATTCAGTGGATAGCATATTTGTTTCGTTGTTGAACGGATTTAGATTATAAATAATACCTTTCTTCATCAATGTTTCCTCCTTGTATCACTTGATGAAAGTATCGTATTACTTTTGTTCTAAAAACACTACCAACCATATCAATCAATCTGTCAACGCTCTTTAACAATCCTGTTAAGTCCAGTTGCACCGCCTATTTTACGGGCAAAAGCAATGTAAAATTCAAATCTTCTGTTGCTTTCAATCTCTCTACAAGACTGAAAGTTTCAAGAGTTCGACAAATTGGGATTTACACAAGTGAATAAACAAGCTGAAGGTCATCTGGTTCATCATTTGCAATGGAAAGAATAGGATTATCAGTAACATCTGCTCCCATAGTTCTGTAGAAATTAATTGTTTCTTCTGATGGACAAGCAGAAATATACAACTCCCTTGCTCCGTTTAAGCGTGCTTCTTCCACTGCTTTTTCCCATAATATACGGCCAATTCCCTGACCACGAAAATTCTTGTCAACTTGAATCAAATCAAGAATCATCCGCTCGGATATCAATTCCTTCACAAGACTCATAAAGCCTATAATTTTACCTTCCTTAAGTGCAAGATAGGAAATATAATTATTATCAACAAGGTCAAGAGCGACTTCTCTTTTTTTATCTATACTCCAATCCATCATACCAGGTTGTTCTTCAAGAACATACTTCTCGTCTTTTCTGACATATATTCTTGTAATCTCCTGTTGACGGTTAAAAGCATCCAGATTAATTTCCGAAAAGCCATCACATCTTACTTTTTCAATTGTCATACAAGCCTCCACAAATTCAAAGATTTATCTAACTGTTATCTCTTGCTCTAAAGAGCTCTATCAATTGGGATTCGTCAATCTAATTCTTTTTGGTAGTAAGCAAACCTCTCATCCCGTTTCACTTCACAATAACCCAGCTTTGTATAAAAAGCATTCGTTCTTACATTCCAAAGCGGTGTATCAAGTTTGATTTTCTTGACACCTGAATAGTAGGTTTCTACCATTTTCATCAAGGAAAGACCATACCCCTTCCGATAGTGAACCGGATCTATAAATATTCTACCAATGTACAATGTTTCACCGTCTTTGTCCAAAAATAGAATTGCGCCACCAACGATTTCCCCATCTATGACTGCCTGTAGCAAATGTCCTTCATTTTTCATCTGAATGTGCCATGTAATGGAATCATAATCAGGAGGTCCACCCAGTTCGGAAGCACCAACATTAATATCGCTATCAAACGCAGCCTTTGCTATAGCCACGATTCTTTCGATATGTCTTAATTCTACATTTTCTAATTTCATAAAAATCACATCCCTGTCAAATTCAAGATTTTATGTTGCAATTATTTCACTTTAGCTTCTAAATGGCTTATTAAAAGAACCTATTTCTATCAAATTTCCCTCAGGGTCTGCAATATAACAAGTTCTTTGTCCCCAAGGTTCCGTTTCAGGTGCTAATACGGAAACAGCTCCTTTACTGACAGCCTTTTCATATTCAGCATCTACTTCTTCAAAGGTGTCAACATATAATGCAATCTCT
>JAZSDK010000045.1:0-5448 GCA_045531155.1 Faecalimonas sp.
GATTGAGTAAAGCATTATCGATGATTAGTCTTGCAACAAAGGCTGGTAAGACAGCCAGTGGTGAATTCTGTACAGAAAAAGAAGTCAAGTGCGGAACAGCTGAATTAGTTATTGTTGCAACGGATGCGTCAGAAAATACAAAGAAAAAGTTCCAAAACATGTGTGAATTCTATGAAGTGCCAATTTATTTTTATGGAGATAAAGATACCTTAGGGCATGCAATGGGAAAAGAATTCCGAGCAAGCTTAGCGGTAACTGACCTAGGATTTGCAAAAGGAATTATCAAACATTTAGATGCATAGAGGAGGTAGTGAATATATGACAAAAATGAGAGTACATGAATTAGCAAAATCACTAGATAAAACAAGTAAAGAAGTCATCGAATTTTTGAGAAGTCAGGATGTGGCTGTAGCAAGTCACGCGAGTTCTCTTGAAGAAGAGCATGTGGAAATGGTAAAAGCAAAATTTGCAAATAAACCAGTGGAAAAATCAGTGGAAAAACCAGCAGAGGCGCCAGTAGAAAGTGCTGCACCTGCGGAACCACCGAAAAAGAAAAATATTGTTCAGGTTTTCAGACCACAAAACAGTCGCCAAAACCAAGGACGTCCGGGACAAGGTCGTCCAAGTGGAAATCGTCCGGGACAAGGTCGTCCGGACCAGAGATATTCTGACCCAAGACGTAATGACCAAAGAAGACGCGCGGATGATAGCCAAGATGGTTTAAGACAAGGATTTTCATATGGGCAACCGGCTAGACCAAATCCAAATAGACAACCGGTTCAAAAACCTGTTGCTTCGACAACGCCAGTTGCGAAAGCAGAACCAGTGGTAGAAAAACTGGAAGTAGTTGTAGAAAAACCAATAGTAAAACAAGAGGTTGTTGTAGCAAAACCAGAAGTTGTTACAGAAAAGCCGGCAGCTCCTGCACAAAAACCACAACGTTTTGAAGAACGTCGTGATGATAGACGTGGGGAACGTCGTGAAGACAGACGTGATGATAGAAGAGACGATAGACGTGGAGAGCGCCGTGATGATAGACGTGACGATCGTAGAGATGGCCGCGAAGACAGACGTGATGATAGAAGAAACGATAGAAGAAATGATAGAAGAGATGAACGTAGAGGGGACAGATTGTCAATTCCGGACCCAATCGTTTCTGAACAAAAACCACAAAGTAAAAAACAAAAAGACAACTACAAGAAAAAAGATAAAGAAAAAGATTATCGTAACGAAGACCATGATGAAAATGTAAGAAGTCCAAAGAACAGAAAGAATCAGAAAAATGTTCCGCTTCAACAAAAACCACAGGCAAAACCTGTACAGAAGGAAGAAGAGAAAATCAAGATGATTACGATTCCGGAAATGTTGACCATTAAGGAATTGGCAGATCATATGAAGATTCAACCGTCTGTTATCGTTAAGAAATTATTTATGCAAGGCAAGATTGTTACTTTGAACCAAGAGATTGATTTCGAAACTGCAGAAGAAATTGCAATGGAATTCGAAGTGCTTTGTGAAAAAGAAGAAGTGGTTGACGTAATTGAAGAACTTTTGAAAGAGGAAGAAGAGGACGAAAGCAAGATGAAGAAACGTCCACCGGTTGTCTGTGTTATGGGACACGTTGACCATGGTAAAACTTCTCTTCTTGATGCAATTCGTAACACAAGCGTTACTACAGGTGAAGCAGGTGGTATCACTCAGCATATCGGTGCTTATGTTGCAACGGTAAATGGAGAAAAGATTACTTTCCTTGATACACCTGGACACGAAGCGTTTACAGCAATGCGTATGCGTGGTGCAAACTCAACAGATATCGCAATCCTTGTTGTTGCTGCAGATGACGGTGTTATGCCACAGACTGTGGAAGCAATCAGCCATGCGAAAGCAGCGGGAATTGATATTGTAGTTGCTGTGAATAAGATTGATAAACCGGCAGCAAATATTGACAGAGTAAAACAGGAACTTACAGAGTATGAACTTATTGCAGAAGACTGGGGTGGAAGCACGATCTTTGTACCTGTATCAGCTAAAACAGGTGAAGGTATTGAAGAATTAATGGAAATGCTTCTTTTGACCGCAGAGGTTGGCGAATTGAAAGCAAATCCAAACCGTCGTGCAAGAGGTCTTGTTATTGAAGCAGAGCTTGATAAAGGAAAAGGTCCTGTTGCAACTGTACTTGTACAAAAAGGTACATTACGCGTTGGTGATCCTATCGCAGCTGGTGCAGCTTATGGTAAAGTAAGAGCCATGATTGATGATAAGGGAAGACGTGTAAAAGAAGCTGGCCCATCAACACCGGTTGAAATTCTTGGACTTAATGATGTACCGAATGCAGGTGAAGTATTTGTTGGATGCGGCAATGAAAAAGATGCAAGAAGTTTTGCAGAAACATTTATTGCACAGAATAAAGCGAAATTAATTGATGATACTAAATCTAAGATGTCATTGGATGATTTGTTTAATCAAATCCAGGCGGGAAATGTGAAGGAATTGAATATCATCGTTAAGGCTGACGTTCAAGGTTCTGTAGAGGCTGTAAAACAAAGTCTTGTAAAACTTTCAAATGACGAAGTTGCTGTTAAAGTAATTCATGGCGGTGTTGGTGCAATCAATGAATCAGACGTAACATTAGCATCTACATCAAACGCTATTATTATTGGATTTAACGTTCGCCCGGACGCAACTGCAAAGGATATTGCAGACCGTGAAGGCGTAGACGTGAGATTATACCGTGTAATTTACAACGCAATTGAAGACGTTCAAGCTGCTATGAAGGGAATGCTTGATCCAGTATTTGAAGAACAGGTACTTGGTCATGCGGAAGTACGTCAAACATTTAAGGCTTCAGGCGTTGGAACAATTGCTGGTTCATATGTATTAGATGGTATGTTTGAACGTGGATGTTCTGCACGTATTATCCGTGATGGCATTGTAATCTTTGATGGTGCGCTTGCATCCTTGAAACGTTTCAAAGATGACGTGAAGGAAGTAAAAGCCGGATATGAATGTGGATTTGTTTTTGAAAGATTCAATGACATTAAAGAAGGCGACCAAGTAGAAGCTTATAAGATGGTAGAGATTCCAAGATAATGACAAATGGAAAAATTCCATTTGTCATACGCTCCGCGAGGATGCGCAGAAATCTGTAGAGAAATATGTCAGCTGAAGCTGACCAGATTTCGCGCGCAAGACTCGTGGAACGAGTCTTGAAGGAGGCGTTGTTTTGAGAAAGAATAGTATTAAAAATACAAGAGTTAATGTAGAGGTGCAGAGAGAATTAAGCAACATTATCCGTGGGGGAATTAAAGACCCACGGGTTGCGCCAATGACCTCGGTTGTAGCAGTCGAAGTTGCACCGGATTTAAAGACATGCAAGGCATATATTAGCGTATTTGGCGATGAGAAAGCACAGGCAGATACTGTAAAAGGTTTGCAAAGCGCAGAAGGATTTATCCGTCGTGAATTGGCAAGGCACTTAAATATGCGCAATACTCCGGAAATTAAATTTGTTATGGACCAGTCCATCGCATACGGAGTTGCGATGTCAAAGAAAATTGATGATATTACAAAGGATATCAAAAACGAGGAAGAATAATATGTTAAATCATGTATTATCACAGGTAAATACAGTTGCTATCGGCGGTCATGTAAGACCGGATGGCGACTGTGTGGGTTCCTGTATGGGACTCTATCAATATATAAAAAAATGTTATCCGTACATAAAGGTAGATGTGTATTTGGAGGAAATACCGGATAGCTTTATTATGTTTGAAGTTGTAAAAGATATTAAACATGAAGTGACTGAAGATGCGAATTATGATTTATTTATTGCATTAGATTGTGCAGATAAAAGTCGTTTGGGATTTTCGGAACATCTTTATGATTCGGCAAACTATACTGTATGCGTGGATCATCACATTAGCAATATGGGATTTGCACAGGAGAATTATATTGTAGCTGAAGCAAGTTCTACGGCAGAATTGGTTTTTCGATTGCTTCACAAGGAAGAGATTGATACCAACATCGCGGAGTGCTTATATCTCGGTATTGTCCATGACACTGGTGTATTCCAATATTCCTGCACATCTCCGGAAACAATGGAAGCTGCTGCCTATCTCATGCGAAAAGATATTCGCGCAAATGAAATTATTGATAAGACTTATTATGAAAAAACTTATGCACAGAATCGTGTGCTTGGACATGCGTTATTAAATAGTAAACTCACATTAAATGATCACTGTATTGTTTCTTATGTAACCAAAGACATCATGGATGAATTTCAGGTAAAACAAAAGGACCTAGAAGGCATTGTAAGTCAACTTCGTGTCACACAGGGAGTTGAGGTTGCAATCTTTTTCTATGAAATTGGAGTAGATGAATATAAAGTCAGTCTTCGTGCATCCGGTGATGTTGATGTTAGTAAAGTGGCGCAAGTTTTTGGCGGTGGAGGACATGTGAAAGCAGCCGGCTTAACCATGAAAGGTAAAGTACAGGATATTATTGATGCTTTAATAGAGCAGATAGGTAAACAATTATGATACATGGCGTGCTCAATATTTATAAGGAAAAAGGATACACTTCCCATGATGTTGTTGCAAAACTCAGAGGGATTGTAGGGCAGAAAAAGATTGGTCATACAGGGACGTTGGACCCGGATGCAGTCGGTGTACTGCCGGTGTGTTTAGGGAAAGCAACAAAGCTTTGTGATATGTTGACGGATAAAAACAAAACCTATGAAACAGTCATGCTTCTTGGAAGGGTTACGGATACTCAAGATGTTTCCGGTAGCATTCTAAAGATAAGTGACACCAGTGGTTTGGATGAAGCAACTGTCAGAAATGTAATTTTATCTTTTCTTGGTGACTACATGCAGATTCCGCCGATGTATTCTGCGTTAAAGGTGAATGGGAAGAAACTCTATGAACTTGCAAGAGAAGGCGTCGAGGTTGAGAGAAAAGCGAGACCTGTAAAGATTCTCGATATTCAAATTAAAGAAATGAATCTTCCAAGAGTACGGATGTCGGTTACTTGTTCAAAGGGTACTTATATTAGAACGTTATGTCACGACATTGGAGAACTACTTGAATGCGGGGCCTGTATGGAGGAATTAGTTCGCACAAAAGTAAGCCGTTTCGAAATCAAAGATGCTTTGACTTTAGAACAGGTTTCAGCGTTGAAACAGGAAGAACGCATAGGAGAAATTCTAATCCCAATTGATGAGATGTTTTCAGAGTATGAAGCAGTTACATTAAAGGAGGAATTTATGTCCTTTGTCTATAATGGGAATGTGTTTTTTCCAAAGCATTTGAATCAATATATGGAACTTACTGATGGGAAAATGGTTCGTGTATATGATGGTGAAGGTAATTTTATTGCAATTTATAAATTCATAAAAGATAAATATTTATTTAAAATTGAAAAAATGTTTTTCGATAAAAATGAGAAGGC
>JAZSDK010000119.1:0-4035 GCA_045531155.1 Faecalimonas sp.
CGACCTGTAGCAATTACACGAGCCCCACCTGCTTTTGCTTCGTCCGGATAAATCTCCGGTGTTGGATTGGCACATGCAAATACAATCGCATCTTTGTTCATTGTCTTTACCATTTCCGTTGTTAAAGAACCCGGAGCCGATACACCGATAAATACGTCTGCACCTACAACTACGTCTTCAAGTGAACCTTCTAGTTTATCAAAGTTTGTCAGTTTAGCCATTTCTTCCTTATATGGGTTCATACCCTTTTGGCGTCCTTCGTAAATTGCACCAGTACGATCACACATGATTACATTTTTCACACCATAAGAAAGAATTAATTTTGTAATTGCTGTTGCTGCAGCACCTGCTCCATTTACAACAACCTTGATTGTTTCTTTATCTTTTCCCACAACCTTCAATGCATTAATAAGACCTGCAAGTGTGATAATTGCCGTTCCGTGTTGGTCATCATGGAATATCGGAATGTCACATTTTTCTTTTAATTTTTGTTCAATTTCAAAACAACGTGGAGCCGCAATGTCTTCAAGGTTAACTCCGCCGCATGAGCCTGAAATCAAATATACTGTGTTAACAATTTCATCTACATCTTTTGATTTGATACAGATTGGGAATGCATCCACATCACCAAACTCTTTGAAAAGCACACACTTTCCTTCCATAACAGGCATACCCGCTTCTGGTCCTATATCACCAAGTCCTAGTACTGCTGTACCGTCTGTTACAACAAGGCATGTGTTCCAACGACGTGTTAAGTCATAGCTTTTTTCTACATCCTTTTGGATTTCAAGACAAGGCTCTGCAACCCCTGGTGTATATGCAAGTGAAAGGTCCTCTTTTGTTGAAACAGGCACTCTGCTTACAACCTCAATTTTACCTTTCCATTCTCCATGTCTTTTCAATGATTCTTCTGCGTAATTCATAATACATCCTCCTTTGTGTCTTCTTTGTTAGTTTAATATATAAAATTAATTTTTCTCTAATTCCATACATTTCTTAACATACATCATTTTACACTAAAAAGCAATCTCTTTTAACGCAAACTTTTATTCTACAACTACCACGCCATCTTCCCCAATAGTAACCTTCATTCCGTCCTTCACATACTCCAGAAATTCATCTCCCAAGCAGTCAACTACCGGCATGGAAATGTTGTCCAACCATACATCTGCTAGGATTGCTCCTGCTGCTGCTAGAGAATCAATATGGTTAGCAAATAGCATACAAGCCGGCTGACGTTCCATTGCACATGCACAATAGAGAACTAACCCACCTGTTGTCGAGCCAATTGTCTGTGGTAAGCAAAGTGCTTTTCCAGCCATTGGTTTGCCATATAAATCCGCATTGTTCTGGTCGCCACATTTTGCAGTTTTATCTCCAAACTGCAATGCTGACTGAAGGGATGCCAAGGTATTGAAACCTTCACGCGAAACAACTGCCTCTGCTGTAACTGTACCCGGTGTTACAACACGTCCTTTAAATTCTCTCATGATTATTTGCCTCCCTTCGTAATCTGTACCAAAATTTCATCATCCGTATAGTAACGGGATGTAGTGTATGTGCGCAATTTGTTTGATGATGTAATAACCGGCATAGATTTGCACAGCGGGTTATTCATATACATAAGCGGACAAATGTACGATGTGATAACACCTGTCTTTTCCAATCTTTTTGCATACTCTGTCTGGTTAAATTCTTCCAAAACTTTAGGTGCTGCAGTAAATACTGTCGGAATCACAACCTTGCTGTTTCCTGCTTCCTTTAACGCAGCTTCCACACGGTCTGTCCAGTCCTTCAATTGCTCTAAACTCATGTGCGGACATCCCATAAAGCAAAGCTTCGGCGCAGCATCTTTATTCTTCCACATCACTGGATAATTTGCCTTCACGCGCTCTAGTTCTGCATCATCAATCACATAAACCTGTGCGTTTTCTACAATTAAATCTGTTCCAAGTTCTACTGCCTCCGGAGTCAGATTCTCAATATGATACAAACCTACTGCACCATTGGATGCTGTAGCTGCACCAAAATCCTTCAGATAAGAACAGGTTGCTTCATTTAGTTCTGTTCCAATCCATTTATCAAGACCTACCACATACGGTACATCTTCCATTACCTTCATACCGATTGCAGAGCCAAGAAGCTGTGCCTCCGGTTTCTTACTTGTTTCAATCTTTACAATCCAAGTAGCTTTACGTCCTTCGTCTGTAAGAAGCCCAAAGTATGGAACATAACCGAGTACAGAACCCATAATATCCATGATACCTGAGTTACGGTTACAGCGTGCTCCAAGAACAGAGTTCGCATAAACCACTGCAGAAGATTCTGCCCAGCTCAGCACATCTCCTTTCTTCGGAACATTTCCTACCTGATCCATATAACAAGTACAGGTAAATGCATCCTTTTCCATAAGACCAAGTTTGTTCAACTGGTCTTCATAGAAATCCTGTTTGGAATACATAAACTTGTTAAAAATCAATTTCTGTAAAAAGTTTGCAGGCACCTTTGGGTCAATCGGACGTGGATCCACAGAGAATTTCTGTTTTGAAACTTCCCCTGCATCCAATAATTTATCCATTAATTCATATACAGGCGCTAATAACTTGAGCCCAAAAGAAGTTACCAAATGATTATATTCTGAAGTTACCGGCACCATTTTTTCTGCACCGAACGCCTCTCCGAACATGACCTGTGTTTTCATAACCTTGGCTAAAGTTTCGCCCTGCGCACCATCTAATATGGCTTGTTGTTCATCTGTTAATTTCATCATAACTTTTCATCTCCTAAAGTTTCATTGCTACATCCCACGCACCCCAGATAACTGTACGTAAGTTTCCAACCTTCTTCGCGTCACCGATTACATGCACGTGTTTACTCTTTGGTGCAAGTGGTGCCGGATTGTAACCAACAGAAAGAATCACGCTGTCTGCATCAATCTTAAATGTCTTACCGTCTTTATCCGTAACCATCACGCCGTCTTCCATCACTTCTGAAAGTCTGGTTTCCAAATGAACCGGAACTTTATTGGCATTGAAGAAATCGCGAAGGTAGCTTGAGTTTGCAAGACATACACCTTTCACTGCAATGAGGTCATTCTGCATTTCTACAATTATCGGTTTCTTTCCTTGCAAGTATAAATCATAGGCAATTTCACATCCAGATAAACCACCACCGATAATAGCAACATTTTCACCAACTTGTTTTTCTCCAAGCAAATATTCTGTTGCATCCATTGCAATTTCTGCGCCTATAACTGGAATCTTTCTTGCCGTTGCACCGGTCGCGATAATGACTTCATCTGCGCCAAGTGATTCAATATCTTTTACTTCTGTATTAAGCTTCACTTCGATTGGATATTTCGTAATCTCACGTTCATACCAAGCAATCAAAGCTTTGTCTTTTTCTTTAAATGAAGGAGCTGCCGCCGCAATAAAAATACCGCCAAGCTTATCGTCTTTTTCATAAATAGTTACGCTATGACCGCGTTTTGCACAAACGACAGCCGCTTCCATACCGCCGATACCACCGCCCACAATGGCAATGTTTTTCTTCTTTGCTGCTGGTTCAATCTTATATTTCTTAGACTGCATTACAGATGGTACTAATGCACAACGTGCAAGTCCTCTTGTATCACCAAAATCTTGCGCATTTGCATGACCCTTCCAGCTTGAGAAGTTGAAGCATGCATTGTGACAGCAGATACAAGGTCTGATGTCTTCTACTCTATCTTCAATTAACTTGGTTACCCATTCTGAGTCTGCAAGGAATTGACGTGCAATACCAACCCCGTCAATCTTACCTTCTGCAACTGCCTGAGCACCAACTTCAGGTTCCATGCGTCCTGCACAGACAACCGGAATATCTACGAATTTCTTAATGTGAGCAACATCATCCAAGTTACAGTTCTGTGGCATATACTGTGGCGGATGTGCCCAGTACCAAGAGTCATAAGTACCATTGTCACAGTTGAGCATATCGTAGCCCGCATCTTGCAAATACTTCGCAGCCTTTTCGCTCTCTTCCATAGTACGTCCG
>JAZSDK010000087.1:0-3938 GCA_045531155.1 Faecalimonas sp.
CGGAAAGTGATATCTGGACGCTCCAAAAGTATCTGGTCTATTTTTCGATAAGCTTCATTAGGTAGATAACCAGATATCTGAATCCATTTTATTTTCTTATTGTTAATTATCTCATTTAAGGTTTGTTCATCAATATCTTCATAACCCAGATGACTTAAGACGCCATTCGACCAAGTTTTGTTCGATATATGAATATGTCTGTCAAAGCGTATATGAGCTCCCATAACCGTCTCCTTCCTCGTATCTACAGAGCGAAAACTTCTAGTAGATTGAATAATAATTAACTAGCTGTATTTGGGCTGACTTCTTCTTCCGATATTTCATCGAGTTTATACTTCCAATGAAATACCACTGGCTCTTTATTGATTTCATCAAAGTATTGATAGATTCTGTCAGCCAGTTCCTGCTTTGATTTTACCCGTATTCCTTTCAGCATCTGTTTTGTCATTTTGCTGAAGAAACACTCAATCAGGTTGAGCCAGGATGCATGCTTCGGTGTAAACACAAATACATAACGTCCTTCAGGCTTTGTAGCCAGATAATTTTGAACTTCCTTTGATTTGTGTGCAGAATGGTTGTCACAGATGATTCTGATGACATCTTCTTCCGGATACATTTCATCAAGTTTCTTCAGGAGACAGATGAAATCAGAACTTTTATGAGTTTCGCTTACTACAGGAACTGCAATTCCAGTGAGAAGATCGATTCCCGCAATTAGAGACAATGTACCAAGTCGTTTGTATTCATAATCACGATACACACAGCCGTTTCCGGCTTTCGGACGGAGATCATCACTTGTTGTTGCAATAGCCTGTATTCCCGGCTTTTCGTCGCAGGAAATGGTGTGAATCATCGGACTTTCGCTTGGAATTATGATGTCTCCATTTTCGTCAAACTGCATTTCAACCTGTTTGTAAACGACAAGGACATCATGCATCTTAGTTTCAAAATCAGGGTCTCGTTTTTCACAGTAATATTTGATTTTGAACGGCTTAATTTCGGAACGATTCAGTATCTTCTGTACCATTGGCTTTGTAATAGTTGTAAGCCTTGAATATCCAGCCTCTTCTGCATGAATTTGGATGTACTGATGAAGATTTTTTAAGGTCCAAAGTTCCTGTGCGTAACCAAGAACGGAAGGACGCTGGCAAGCAATGCTGATGATCCATGCAATTGCATCATCTGTGATTTCAACAGGTCTTCCTTTGCGTTTATCATCGAACAAAGCACGCTGCACACCGCCTTCCTTGAACTTGGAAAGGCAGAGTTTAACGGTATTTATATTTACATCCAAGCGTTCAGCAATATCGGTATTCGATGCTCCCTGTTCTTTGTAAAGAAGCATTTTAGCACGATCAACGACCTGCGCTTGAATTGTACGCTGACGAGTGAGTGACTGAAGGTACAAAATCTCTTCATTTGTAAGTGTAATAGATTGTGCGTGTGCCATACTGATACCTCATTTCTGTTAATACTATCAGTATAACATATCTTGCCAAGTTTGGTTAGTTATTTATTTTATAATGTACTAGTTGATATTTCTGCATAGACGTTGGAACTCTCAACTTTTCAAAGCCCTTTTTCCCCTTTGAAGATAAGTCTTTTTCTGAAAATGCTGTTTTTCCACTCTTTTCGGTATAATTTTAAAAAAATAAATGTTCCCCTGCAAAATCACATGGAGCAGGCTGAAAAAGACCGCCCCTTCTTTTTTTATGCAGATACCCGATAAGTAAAGCCTACAAAAGCCTTCGCTTTCAAATTTCTTTCATCACTTCGGTTAGGACGTACCGCTTCGGTGTATTTCGCAATATCTTTCATTAACTGTTTTCCGTTCCCGCTTTCTTCCCGATAAAATTTCTTGCATAGATAAACCGCCATGTTCCAGTTAATCTTGTACGCATGGATATTTTTCTTCGGCTTTTCTACAACAACTTTTCCTGCAATCCGACTGCAAAAATTTGACATAATCATTGCCGCAAAAATTTCCTGCTTCACAAAATCATCATTTTTGCCATGAAGATTGACAAGACCAAATCCGTATTTTAATTCTCGGAAGGCGGTTTCGATTCCCCAACGTGCATGGTAAAGTTCTTTGATTTCCTGCAATGTGAAACTTCTCGGCAAACTTGTGGCAAGCGTTTCATATTGTCCCGTATCAAGCATAAAACGGACAATTCGCAGTTTCATAGGATATGGAGAAGGAAAATCCCACCTTGTGCAGTTCGTATTTGAACTATATATTCGATTCTTGTTTTTATGGGTCTGAAGGAAAATATAATCGTTTTCCTTGTCTTTATTTGTCTGCGTGGTGGTAATTGTAAAACTGATATCCGTATCAAGTTCTTTCATGGGGAGTTTTGCAACTTCTCGCATGGCTGTCCGTTCCTGCTTCACACGAATAAGGAAATCTACCTTTTTCTCCATAAAATGTGCAAAAACATTGTAGGATTCAAAACCTCGGTCTGCTACGATTAAAGTTTTTTTCTCAAAATTATACCATTCTAACATGAATTTCAATGCACCTACTTCATCCTGCCGTGGCTGTGGCTGGATAACACTGTGTAGGTAGATTTTATTAAGCACATCGTATAGAGGTGTGACGTGCAACTGGTTATAACCTTTTGGAACACTTTTGTTGCACATGTAACTTTCTGATTTAGGATTTCTTGGCATATTAACAGCCGTACCGTCAACGGCAAGAATACGATATCCTTTATAAGTTTTTGTATCAGGATGATAAGAATTGAATACATCTAATACCTTTTCAAAATCCATCCATGATAATTTTTTTCTGCTCTGCACAAAAGCAGAAGCTGTTGCAGATATTCCTGCTTCATGTAACTCTTTTTGTAGACTTCCTCCTTGCATGGAAATCAGCAGCTTTAACATTGTTTCTACATCTAAAATACGATTCCTGGAAAAATATCGGTCATTTTCATTTTGATAAGTCCTTGCCGCTTCTGCAATGGCAAGGCTTAATTCTGTTTTTACCCTGTCGGGAATATTTGCACTAATGCTCATAGTGAAACCTCGCTTTGTTAGATTTTGAATATTTGAAAAATAAAAAAGAAAAGGACATTCCCGCACATGGCAGGGAACACACTTTTCAAAACTCTCTCCGTTCGCTCTATTCTCTCTGTTCTCTCAAATACTACAAAATCAAACTAACAATCACTATTTCAATAAAAACCGAAAATCTCTCAAATCTCTCTCAAACACACTCTTTAATTATATTTTACGCAAGTTACACAGAAAATCAACAAGTTACAAGCCTTAATTAAATAAAAATTATCTAAACTTAATATCAAAGTAGAAGAAAAAGGGCATTAGAAAAGGGAAATCGGCTGATTTCCCTTAACTTAATAATTTTCGTCATAAACTAAATGACATTGATTTGCTTCCCCCTCTTTTATTAAGTGAAATTCGGTCTCATGGTCATAGAATCCCCCTCTACATATTCGGCTTCCCCGGATTTTCGGTGATAATAAGTTGTTTTATATAGATCAGGATCAACCTGTGCGGAAAATTCTGTTGGTGTATATCCGGTAATTTCCTTAAATGTGCGGTTGAAGCTTCGGATATTGGAAAATCCGCATTCCAAAGCAATATCAATCATGCGGTACTGGTTTGTGGAAAGCATCTGGATGGCCTGTTCAATGCGTACCATATTCACATAGGTGACATAGTTCATACCCATCAGCTTCTTAAATGTTTTGGAAAAATGGCTTGGAGAAAAATGCATCATGGATGATGCATATTCTAATGTAAGTTCTTCTGCATAGTGCTTGTCAATGTAGTCGAGAAGCTCCTGAAATTCCTCCAGCATACGGCTTCTGCGGCGGTCATCTTTGGCCTTTTCCTCTCTCGGTAAGTTCCTCTTTAATAAAAACCAGAATTCTTTGATTGCGACACTGACAATGTCTTTATAGTAGGGCCGT
>JAZSDK010000161.1:0-24559 GCA_045531155.1 Faecalimonas sp.
CAAAATTATTCGCATGGAGCCTTATAAAGACCCGGATGAGTTTATTAAAAACTTAGGACCGGAAGCCTTTGAGGAACGTATTAATAAGGCGCGAAATGGTTTCATGTTCTCTTTAGAAATCCTAGAACGGGATTATGATATGAATTCACCGGAAGGAAAGACCAATTTTTATAATGCTGTGGCAAAACGGCTAATCGAGTTTGAGGACAAACTGGAACGTAATAATTATGTGGAAGCTGTTGCGGAAAAATATCACATTAGCATGGAAGATTTGAAGCAGAAGGTTGCGAAAATGGCAATACAGGCAGGACATGCTATACCAGCCACGAAACCTAAACAGACGATTAGCAAAGATAAAAATAAAGAAGACGGGAATACGCAGTCCCAGAAGATTTTGCTAACGTGGCTCATTGAAAATGAGCGTATTTTTTCACAGATAAAAAAATATATTACGCCAAATGATTTTACAAAGGATTTGTATAAAACAGTTGCAAATCTATTATACGAGCAATATGAATTAGGCGATATCAATCCGGCAAAGGTAATGAATCATTTTACGGATGAGGAGGAGCACAGAGAGGTGGCATCCCTTTTCCATACCAGGATTCAAAAGTTGGATACGAAGGCGGAACAAGAAAAGGCTCTAAAGGAAACCATTATTCGTGTAAAGACACATAGTGTGGAGGATGCAACAAAGAATCTTGAACCAACGGATATTATAGGACTCCAAAGGATTATGGAAGCAAAAAGAGCTTTGCAGGATTTACAGAAATTGCATATTTCTATTGAATAGGGATAAAATATTAACAAATTATGGAGGATTTTACTACATGGAAGAACAAGCTATGAAATTTGAGGAAAAACTTAAAACACTGGTTGGAATTGGGAAAAAGAAGAAAAATATTCTTGAACTCCAGGAAATCAATGATGTTTTCTCAGACATGGAGCTGGAAGCAGAACAAATGGATAAAATATTTGAATATCTGGAAGCGCAAGGAATTGATATTCTTAGAATTTCAGAAGAAGTGGCTATGGATGACATTCCGGATGATATTGACTTGATGCTGGTGACAGAAGAGGATGAGATGGAAGTTGATATGGAAAAAATCGATCTCTCTGTGCCGGATGGGATTAGTATTGAAGACCCGGTCCGTATGTATTTGAAAGAAATTGGTAAGGTGCCTCTTTTGAGCGCAGATGAAGAAATCGAACTTGCAAAGCGTATGTCTGAAGGAGATGAAGATGCAAAGAAGAGACTTGCAGAAGCCAACCTTCGTCTTGTTGTTAGTATTGCAAAACGCTATGTAGGACGTGGCATGTTGTTTTTAGATTTGATTCAGGAAGGAAATCTTGGTCTTATCAAAGCAGTTGAAAAGTTCGATTATCAAAAAGGATTCAAATTTAGTACCTATGCTACATGGTGGATTCGTCAGGCAATCACGAGAGCTATTGCTGACCAGGCAAGAACCATTCGTATTCCTGTTCATATGGTTGAAACTATTAATAAATTGATTCGTGTTTCCAGACAATTGCTGCAAGAATTGGGGCGTGAACCTATGCCGGAAGAGATTGCTAAGGAAATGGACATGCCTGTGGAACGTGTGCGTGAAATTTTGAAAATTTCTCAAGAACCGGTTTCTTTAGAAACCCCGATTGGTGAGGAAGAAGATAGCCACTTGGGTGACTTTATTCAAGATGATAATGTTCCGGTACCGGCAGAAGCGGCTGCTCAAACCTTGCTGAAGGAGCAATTAAATGAGGTTCTGGATACATTGACTGAAAGAGAACAAAAGGTGCTTCGTTTACGTTTTGGTATGAATGATGGACGTGCTAGAACATTGGAAGAGGTGGGTAAAGAATTTGACGTTACTCGTGAACGTATTCGTCAGATCGAAGCGAAAGCTCTTAGAAAATTACGCCATCCAAGCAGAAGCCGTAAGCTTCGTGACTATTTAGACTAGGTGAGTTATGGAATTGTCGAAAAGATTACAGGCAGTGGCTGACCTTGTCAGTGAAGGCTTAGTTGTAGCTGATGTGGGAACAGACCACGGATATATTCCTATTTATTTGATTGAAACAAAGAAATCTCCAAAAGCATTTGCAATGGACGTGAACAAAGGTCCATTGCTTCGTGCAAAGGAGCATATTGCAGAGCATGGACTGGAAGCATATATTGAGACCAGATTGTCCGATGGAGTTCAGGCCCTTAAAAAGGGTGAATGCGACTGTGTTGTTGTTGCGGGCATGGGTGGAGCACTTACGATTAAAATTATGGAAGAAGGGAAAGATATTTTTCGTAATTTAAAGGAGTTTGTGCTACAGCCACAGTCTGAGCTACAAAAGGTTAGAGCATATTTGTATCAAAATGCATATTCTATTGTGGAAGAGAATATGGTGCTTGATGACGGAAAGTTTTATCCTATGTTTCGGGTAATAAATGGTCAGTCACAGGAATATCATGCGATAGAACTATGTTATGGAAAATTGTTGTTAGAACAAAAGAATGCTGTTTTAAAGACTTTTTTAGAGAAAGAAAAAGCAGTGAAGGAATTGATTTTATCAAATTTAGAACAGAGTTTTGGTGAGCACATTGAAACTCGAAGGAAAGAAATACAAGAAGAACTGGAGGGAATCGAGTATGCTTTGCAGAGATATTATGAAGGTAATTGAAGCTACATATCCAAAGCATGCAGCCCTTGAGTGGGATAATGTAGGCTTGTTGGTGGGGCGTACAGAAAAAGAAGTAAAGAAAATTTATGTGGCACTTGATGCGACAGATGAAGTGATTGAACAGGCTGTTGTAGCGAATGCTGATATGCTGATTACCCATCATCCGCTTTTGTTTTCTCCACTGAAAAAAATTACAGATGAGCATTTTATTGGGGGTCGTGTTGTAAAGTTATTACAGCACGATATTTCCTATTATGCCATGCATACTAATTATGATGTGTGCGGTATGGCTGACATTTCGGCTGTAATTCTGGGATTAGATGGGGCTGAGACACTGGAAGTGACGGATGAAGAGAGTAAGGAAGGTATAGGAAGGGTTGGTGAACTTACCTGCCCAATGTCCCTTCAAAAGTGCGGCGAATTAATCAAAGAGAAGTTTCAATTGGACAGTGTGAAAGTGTTTGGAGATTTATCATCCACTGTACAAAGGGTTGCTATTTGTCCGGGCTCAGGAAAAGGAATGACAGAGCTTGCTCTAGAAAAAAATGCGGATGTTCTTGTTACCGGCGATATAGGGCATCATGAGGGAATTGATGCGGTTGGCCAAGGATTAGCGATTATTGATGCAGGTCATTATGGACTGGAGCATATTTTTATTGAAGATATGGCAAACTATTTGAGAAAAAATGTAGAGGGCATCGTTGTAGAAACGCATGAAATTACTCATCCATTTCAGGTAATCTAATAGGTAAGGAGGAAACGATATGGAAACAAAAAAATATCGGGTTCAGATAGATGGAACTACTTACACATATGATGAAGGTACGACATTTGAAAAGATTGCGAATGATTTTCAGGACCGCTATGAGCATAGAATCGTATTGGGCTGTGAAGGATATCGCTTGTTTGAACTGAAAAAACCACTGAAACAAGATTGTGAACTGAAATTTATCACAACCGGAGATTCTATAGGGAATAAGGCTTATAAAAGAAGTATGTGTTTGATGATGGTGAAAGCCATTCATGATATTTGTAACCATGACCATTCCTGTAAGGTCCGCATTGATTTTTCCGTAGATAAGGGATACTATTGTACGGTTGCAGGAAATGTGGTAGTGAATGAGGAGTTTCTTTCCCGTGTTAGAAATCGTATGTTAGAGATGGTTGCTGCCAAAATGCCAATTGAAAAACGCAGCGTGCATACGGATGAAGCGATTGCATTGTTTAAACAGCATGGCATGTATGACAAGGAGCGTTTGTTTGAGTATCGCCGCGTATCCAAAGTCAATATTTACAGCATGAATGAATTTGAAGATTACTATTATGGATACATGGTCCCAGACGCGTCTTATTTGCCGTATTTTGAATTGTATTTGTATGGGGAAGGATTTGTTATCCAAATGCCGGAAGCTTCTAATCCGACGGTTGTACCGCCTTTTAGACCAAGACAAAAGCTTTTCCAAGTGTTGAACGAATCATCGAAGTGGGGCGATATGCTTGGTATCCAGACGGTTGCTGATTTGAACGAGGCTGTTACAAAGGGAAATCTGCAGGAGACCATACTGGTGCAGGAAGCATTGCAGGAGAAGAAGATTGGTGATATTGCAAGAACCATTGTAGATAGAGGAAATGTAAAGTTTATTTTGATAGCGGGACCTTCTTCTTCAGGGAAAACAACGTTTTCACATCGACTATCGATTCAACTGCGTGCGCATGGTATGATTCCGCATCCAATTGCAGTTGACAACTATTTTGTAAATAGAGAAGATACGCCAAAAGACAAAGACGGAAACTATAATTACGAGTGTCTGGAGGCTATTGATGTAAAACAATTTAACAAAGATTTGACGGATTTACTAGAGGGTAAGGAAGTAGAACTTCCAAGCTTTAATTTCAAGACGGGTAAACGTGAATATAATGGTCAGACCAAGAAGTTGGGAGAGCACGATGTACTTGTTATTGAGGGGATTCATTGTTTGAATGATGCGCTGACTTATGAATTGCCGAAGGAAAACAAGTTTAAGATTTATATTAGTGCATTGACGCAGTTGAATATTGATGAACATAATCGGATTCCAACTACAGACGGTAGATTGCTTCGTCGTATGGTGCGTGATGCAAGAACGCGTGGAACAAGTGCAAGAAAGACAATTGCAATGTGGCCATCTGTCAGAAGAGGGGAAGAGGAGAATATTTTCCCGTATCAGGAAGAGGCAGATGTAATGTTTAACTCTGCACTTATTTATGAGTTGGCAGTTTTGAAGCAGTATGCTGAGCCGGTTTTGTTTGGTATTGAGAAAGACTGCGAAGAATATATTGAGGCAAAACGCTTGCTGAAGTTTTTGGATTACTTTGTGGGAATTGGAAGTGAGCATGTGCCGGCTAATTCGCTTCTGAAAGAGTTTATCGGTGGCGGATGTTTTCAGATTTAGTAATGTAGTATTTTTGTTTTACGGTGTGGTGTGGATTTGTAACTTGCCACACCGTAGTATGACGATGGGCATGGGCTTGTTTTTAGGTGATTACGGTGTGGAAATTCAATTTAGCTTTTCGCACCGTAGAAGAAAGAATTGAGTTGGCCTTACTTTTGGTTGATTACGGTGTAAAAGTTATATTTGACTTGTCACACCGTAGTATAGCGGTAGACGTGGGTCTTGGTTTTGGACGATTACGGTGTGTAGATTGAATTGAAATTACTGCACCGTAATAATTAGTTTTAAAGTTTTAGTGGGTACGGTGTAGAATTAAAAATTCTATAGATACACCGTAATAATTCTATATCATATTTATGTTCCTACGGTGCAGTATAAGTCGAATGTACTGCGACACCGTAAATTCCAAAATTCAAAAATTAATACAGTAAATAATTACGGTATAAAAATGCCTATAGGTAAATCACACCGTAATTCAATAAACTATATATTTTATCTATTTACAATCTAATTAATATCAAATCTAGGAGGTATATCTAAAAATGAAAGAACAATTGAAAGAAAAAGTAAAAGAAATGGACAAGATTAAATTAGAAGTGGAAAAATCAATTAAGAAGGCACCTAAAGGAAGTTTAGTATTATCAAAGTCAAATGGGGTAACGCAGTACTATCATAAAACTGAGAGCACACAGAAGAAAGGGAAATACTTATCAAGTAAAAATAAAAAAATAATTGCTGCTCTTGCACAAAAAGACTATGATTTGCGTTTTTTGGAATTAATTAAGAAACAGAAAACACAGATTGATAAGGCGATAAAGCTATTGTCGGATATAGACTTAACAACAATCTATTCTGAATTACCGGAAGCAAGAAAGAGACACGTAAAACCATATATTCTAACAGATGAGCAATATATTGAACAATGGTTGGGAGTGCAATATACAGGGAAGGATTTTTTTGATGATACACCTGAGATTATGACAGAGCGTGGAGAACGAGTACGTTCAAAATCGGAAAAAATTTTGGCAGATAAATTCTATTCAATGGGAATTCCATATCGATATGAATATCCTGTACAACTTAAGGGATACGGAACAGTTTATCCGGATTTTACACTTTTGAATGTTCGAGAAAGAAAAGAGTTTTATCTAGAACATTTCGGTATGATGGATGATCCAGAGTACAGTGAAAAAGCAATTAAAAAACTAGAAGATTATGCAAAGAACGGAATATACATAGGCAAAAATCTTCTAGTAACGTTAGAAACACGTCATAAACCTTTAGACATGAAAGTAGTAGAACAAATGATAAAAGAATTTATTCTATAATCTTTTTCATATCTGCTGGCAATTCAGCAATAAATTCCATCATTTCTCCGGTTATAGGATGGTTAAAACTTAATCTGTGTGAATGTAGTGCTTGTCGGTTAATTACTGTATAATCCGGATTATAAAGGAAATCACCTGGCAGCGGATGACCGATATGCTTCATATGAACACGAATTTGATGTGTTCTGCCTGTTTCTAGTTTCAATGACACAAGAGAGTAGCCATTTTTGTGAAGTAATGTTTTGTAATGTGTACAAGCATATTCGCCATGTTCTTCATCTACACATCGTTCAATTGTAGAACCATCTACTCGTGCAATAGGAGCAACAATAGAACCTTCCAATGGGACGTTTCCACATGCCACTGCAAGGTATTCGCGATGAATTTCTCGCTTTTGCACCATGTTTGAAAGAATGGAAGCACTGTGCATATGTTTGGCTAATATGAGAAGTCCTGTTGTATCGCGGTCAAGTCGGTTGATGCAACGATAAGTGAATGCTTCCCCTTTTTCTTGGAAGTAATACGCAACTGCATTTGCAAGTGTGTTATCATAGTTGCCTTGAGATGGATGAATTGGTGTGTTGGCACTTTTATTGATGATTAAAATATCTTCATCCTCGTATACAATGTCTAGCGGGAGATTAGTAGGTACTATGTTTTCGGATGATTCCGCTTCAATTAAAGTGATTGTAAGTTGGTCACCTGCGTGCAAAATATCACGAACTCTACCCCAAACACCGTTTAATAAGATTCCTTTTTCTGTACGTTTTAGATGCGTAATGATAGGACCAGAGTACTGTTTATCTTTTAAGAAAGATAAAAGGGTACGGCCATCATATTCAATTGGAATAGTATAAGTAAAGATACGTTTCATAGGGCCTCCTGGTATGTGTTGAGTATGGAAATATGCTTTTACGGTGTAAGACTTTAAATTTGATAATTGCACCGTAGGATTTAAATGTGGTAACGTGTGTCTACGGTGTAAAACACAAATTGTAATAATCACACCGTAGAATTATAATCTGGTAACGTGTGTCTATGGTGTAAAACATAAATTTTAATAATTACACCGTAGGATTATAATTGCCAATTGTGTACATACGGTGCAAAACACAAATTGTGATGATTGCACCGTAGAATTATATTAAAATATGTGGTTTGAATCTGCAAACTACGGTGTATGTAATGAATTATGAGAATCACACCGTAAAATTCAAATTACAAATAAATGGGTTACGGTGTAATTGAGAATGTTGTCTTTACACACCGTAATTTATGCCAGAAAAACCTAAATCAACCCACTCAAAAATTAATCACATTTTTTTACGGTGCAAGAAGCAAAATGTACTTAATGCACCGTAAATCGTCGCCAGCAGCATAATCTCTGCCAAATATTTACATTATTTCGATTTAATTTCTCTCCACAATTTATTGTAGATTTCATCAAATTTTGTGCCGAGATATTGATAGGTTTCACAACGGTTCAATTCGCTTGCATCTGGGAAAGCAATTGTACTGTTACGAATAGCATTATCCTCAATCATATCCCGGGCTGCCGTATTTGGGGTTGAATATGTGATATAATCAAAATTCATTTTTGCAATTTCCGGACGGCATAAGAAATTAATAAATGCTTCTGCATTTTCCTTGTTCTTTGCATTCTTTGGAATAACCCATGAGTCAATCCAAAGATTCGAGCCTTCTTTTGGAATGACATATTCCAAATCAGGATTCTCGGATTGGGTATAAATTGCTTCGCCGGAGTAGATGACACCGAGAGCAGCTTCGCCGCTGATCATCTTATCGCGGACTTGGTCCACAACATATGCTTGAACCAGAGGTTTTTGTTCCATAAGCAGCTCTTTTGCAGCCTGCAATTCATCCAAGTCTTTGGAGTTAAGTGAGTAGCCAAGATATTTTAGTGCTATGCCAAAGGCATCACGCACGCTGTTCTGCATCAAAATCTGTTCTGCATATTTTTCATTCCATAGAATAGACCAACTATCTACAGGTTCGTCTACCATCGTTTTGTTGTACAGGATTCCGACTGTTCCCCAACAGTAAGGAACGCTGTATTTGTTTTCCGGATCAAAGGATTTCGATTGCTCCATGTATTGTTCGCCAATATATTTAATATTTGGAATATTATCATAGTTGACTTCAGCGAGAAGATTGTTTTCCAACATGCGCTGAATCATGTAGTCGGAAGGACATACCAAATCATAGGAAACAGCACCAGCCTGTACTTTAGGGTACATACTTTCATTGGTTTCAAATTCTTCATAAACCACATTGATTCCGGTTTCTTCTTCAAACATATCTAATACATCTGGGTCAATGTATTCTCCCCAGTTATATACAACTACTTGTTCACCGGCAGATACTCGGTTCTGTGCACCATAGAAGAAGCCTCCTGCTACAATAACAAGAACCAAGAGAGCAGGAACTACACGGCGGAATGCGACGTTTGCTATACGGCTGAACTTACTTGGCGCTTTTTTAGGTGCTTTTTTATTGCCGGCATTTTCCTGTGGGGCAGTATTGACAACGATGAGTAGGAACAATACTGTTACAAACAGGAGAGTGGAAAGGGCATACATTTCCGGTTTGATTCCCTTTCGAACTTCACTGTAAATCTTTGTGGACAGCGTGTGAACGCCGGCTCCTGTTGTAAAGTGGGTGATGACAAAATCATCCAGCGACATGGTGAACGCCAGTAAAAATCCAGAGCAAACACCAGGAAAAATATCAGGGAACACTACCTTGAAAAAAGCATAGAGTGGAGAAGCTCCAAGGTCTAATGCCGCTTCATAAGTGTATTTATTCGTTTGCTTTAATTTAGGTATGACACTTAGGATGACATACGGAATATTAAAGGTAATGTGTGCCAACAACACGGTTGCAAATCCAAATGAAAAGGTCGGATAAAATGCTCTACATGCAATGAATAAAAGCATGAGAGATATACCGGTTACAATATCCGCATTTAACATTGGAATATTTGTTATTGCCATCATGGTAGTACGGAATTTGTTGTTTAATGCTTGCATTCCGATGGCAGCAGCAGTTCCAATCAGGGTAGCAATTAATGCCGATAATAGGGCGATGATCAAAGTGGTATACAAAGCATTCATGATATCAGCGTTTTCAAAAAGGCTTGTGTACCATTTTAATGAGAAGCCACCCCATTTGGAACGGGTTTTTGAACTGTTAAATGACAGCACAATTAATGTCCCAATTGGTGCATATAAGAGAAGGAGAATCAGTCCCAAATAAATTTTTTGTATTGCAGATTTAATCAAAACGCTGTTCCCTCCCCATCTTTATCATATTTGCTTACTAAAGCCATGCTGAATATAATGAAAATCATAAGAACAAGTGAGAGACCGGAACCAACATGCCAGTTATAGCTTTGGGTAAATTCTTGCTCAATTACATTTCCAATAAGAAGAATCTTACTTCCGCCTAAAATATCAGAAATAACAAACGTGGTTAGTGCAGGTACGAAAACCATAGTAATACCACTGATTATGCCTGGCACGGAGAGTGGTAAAATAACTTTCATAAATACTTGTACCGCATTTGCACCCAAGTCTCTTGCAGCATTGATGACATCTTTATCAATCTTAATCAAAACATTATAAATTGGCAGGACCATAAACGGCAAGAAGTTATAAACCATACCCAAAACAATGGCGTATGGCGTATTAATGATGTTAAGCTCCGGTAAATGTAAGAAGGATAACACCGCATTAATTACTCCGTTTTTCTCCAATAATGTCTGCCATGCCAAGGTGCGAAGCAAAAAGTTCATCCACATTGGCAGGATAAAAATCAGTACGATAAAACTGGACGAATTCACGCTTTTGTTTGACAGAATCACAGCCAAAGGATATGCCAGAATCAGACAAATGACCGTACTGATAAAAGAAAGCAGAAGAGAAAGTCCAAGTGCTTTCAAGTTTTCCGGCGTTGTGATTTCAGCCAGATTCATCAGTGTAAAATTGTTATCAGCATCCGTGAGACCATAATAAAATATCATGATAATTGGGATGATGATAAATGCAATCGCCCAGAACAGATATGGGCCGGTCAACAGTTTCTTACTATTCTTCAATTGGTATGGCCTCCTCATCTTCAGATTCTGGTTTCTTCATAATTTGTATATCAAATGGGTCCACTTTAATACCGACCTCAGTTCCAACAGGGAAGAGGTCTGTACTGTGTACTAACCATTCATAATTATTTGCCATGACTTCCATTTCGTAGTGGACACCTTTGAAAATCAAATGTGTTACTACACCGTCTAGAAGCCCTTCGCCTGGTTTTACTAAATCAATGTCTTCCGGACGAATCACAGCATCTACCGGTTTGTTACGTCCAAATCCGGTATCCACACATGGAAAATTAACGCCTAGAATTTTTACCAATTTATCTTCAACCATAGTAGCAGGCAAAATGTTACTTTCTCCAATAAAGTCGGCAACAAAAGCATTTTCCGGCTCATTATAAATCTGTTCCGGTGAACCGATTTGTTGAATGTAGCCTTGGTTCATAACCACAATCGTATCGGACATGGTCAAGGCTTCCTCTTGGTCATGGGTAACATATACGAAAGTGATGCCAAGTTCATTTTTTAATCGAATCAATTCATATTGCATGTCCTGGCGAAGCTTTAAATCTAGTGCGCCAAGTGGCTCATCCAATAATAGAACCTTTGGTTCATTAACAATAGCACGTGCAATTGCAATACGTTGTTGTTGTCCACCGCTTAATTGGTCAGCCATACGATTCTCGTAACCGTCTAAGTTTACAAGCTTCAGGGCATACTTAATCTTGTCATTGATGTATGCTTTAGATTTTCCTTTGATTTTTAAACCAAACGCAATATTTTCAGCTATTGTCATATGCGTAAATAGGGCATACTTCTGGAATACCGTATTTAACTGACGCTTGTTTGGCGCTAAGTTCGTTATATCAACGCCATCGAAAATAATATTACCTGCATCCGGGGTTTCAAAACCACCAAGAATACGCAAGAGAGTAGTCTTTCCGCACCCACTTGGTCCTAGTAATGTTAAAAAACGATTCTCATTTATAAAAAGGTTCAAATCATCCAATACAAGATTGTCACCATATGATTTTGAAATATGTGAAATATCGATTAATTTTTTTGCCATCTTGAGCCCTCCTATTAGTACTATTATGCAATTTTTTTGTCGAAAACGCAATAATATTTTACTGTACTTTTAAAGAAGTTCGTATTATAATATACGCGATTAGGACATGAAGGAGTTGTTCATATGAATAATGAAGAAAATACAAAGGAAAAAGCAGTTGAGGAGTTGGCAAATGCTTTGACAGAAGGGATGGACGAAGAAGCGACTGCAGAAGAAGAAAAAGTGGTGGAAATCAAACTGGAAGATGATGTTGTAGAAGAAACACCGACAGAAGAATCAGCGATGGAAGAGGCTTCTGTGAAAGAGACTCCAGCGGAAGAGGCTCCAGTAGAAGAGACTCCGGTGGAAGAACCTGTAGCAGAACAACCGGTGGTTGAAGAACCAAAAAAGAAAAGTAAAAAAGGACTTATAATTACTTTATCAATTGTAGGTGTTTTGTTAGTTGGAATTGTGGCAGCATATTTTGGAATATCTTCTTATTATAAAGACAGGTTTGTCATGGGTACGAATGTAAATGGTGTGGACTGTTCTGAGAAAACATTGGCTGAGGTTGAGGCAATGTTGCAAAAGCAGGTGGAAGAATATGTACTTACCATAGAATTAGCTAAAGGGGCAAAGGAAGTTATCAATGGTACAGATATGGGTATCAAATATGGTGGCTACAAGCAGTTAAAAGAAGCGTTTAAGGAGCAGAACGCATATTTATGGCCAAAAGCATTGTTTGATGAAACCAACATAAAAGCAGAGGTTGTGTTTGAATATGATCAAGAAAAATTGAACACACTGATAACAGCGCTCGAATGCGTGAAACCGGAAAATCAAGTGGCTCCTGTATCAGCAACAGTTGTATACAAAGATGGTACATTTGTGATTCAAGATGAAGTGTATGGAACACAACTGGATTTAACAAAAGTAAATGAAGCAATACACACAAAAGTATCAGCAATGGAGCAAGAAGTGAATTTAGAGGAATGTGGATGTTACGTTCAGCCGGTGTATAAGAAGGACTCAAATGAAGTTCTCGCAGCACAAGCAGAATTGAACAAGTACATTTCTGCAAGCATTACATATAGTTTAGATAATATTGAGGTTGTCGTTGATAAAGACGAAATCGTAGCTTGGGTTTCTGTAGATGCCAATATGACACCGGTTATTGATGCAGCAAAGGTGAAAGCATTTACGGACACATTGGGAAAGAAGTACAATACTGCAAATCGTAGCGGCGTGATTACTACACCTACCGGCAAGCAAGCAAATGTTACAGTGGCAGGCTACGGACGTCAGGTTGGAAGTCAAGAAGATTGCAATCAGTTAATCAGCGAAATTAAAGAAGGAAAAACCGTAACAAGGTCTCCGATTATCTCCAGACAGGCAACACCGGAAGGGCAATTTGCATGGGGAACAACTTATGCAGAGGTGGATATCACAGAACAACATATGTGGTATATCGTTAACGGACAGGTTGCATTTGAGACAGATGTTGTAACCGGTAAAAAGGGTAAGAATGACACCCCGACAGGTACATATACTATATTAGAAAAAATGCGCAACAAGGTGTTAAGGGGAAGACCATTAGCCAATGGAAAACCATCTTATCTGACACCTGTGTCTTATTGGATGCGTGTGACCTGGAGTGGAATCGGTTTTCATGATGCGGGTTGGCAACCAACCTTTGGCGGAGACAGATATGTGAACAATGGTTCCCATGGATGTATCAATATGCCTCCGGCGAAGGCAGAAGAATTCTATGGTATGTTATCCGTTGGCTGTCCGGTCGTTATTCATTACTAGAAAAAGAGGAATTAGAATGTATAAATTGTTAAAACAAGATGGTCTTGCAAAACGAGGTGAATTTCATACAGTGCATGGTGTGATTCAGACACCTGTGTTTATGAATGTAGGGACAATTGCAGCAATAAAAGGGGCTGTTTCCACAGAGGATTTACAGGGGATTAAAACCCAGGTGCAATTGTCGAACACGTACCATTTGCATGTAAGGCCGGGCGATGAGGTTGTAAAAAAACTTGGCGGTCTTCATAAATTTATGGTTTGGGATAAACCGATTTTAACAGACTCCGGCGGATTTCAGGTATTTTCACTTGCAGGACTTCGCAAAATTAAAGAGGAAGGTGTATATTTCAATTCTCATATTGATGGAAAGAAAATCTTTATGGGGCCAGAGGAGAGTATGCAGATTCAGTCTAATCTTGGTTCTACTATTGCAATGGCGTTTGATGAATGTCCGTCCAGCGTGGCAAGTCGTGAATACATGGAGGATTCCGTTGCCCGTACGACCAGATGGCTTGCAAGATGTAAAGATGAAATGGCACGACTGAATTCGTTGCCAGATACGATCAACAAACACCAGATGCTCTTTGGAATTAATCAAGGTGGTATTTATGAAGATATCCGTATTGCCCATGCAAAAGAGATTGCAAAGATGGATTTAGATGGATACGCAATTGGCGGTCTCGCAGTAGGGGAATCTCACGAGGATATGTATAAAATTCTAGATGCAGTAGTGCCACACCTGCCGGTTAATAAGCCGACTTACCTTATGGGAGTTGGAACGCCTGCAAATATTTTAGAAGCAGTGGATAGAGGCGTAGATTTCTTTGACTGTGTATATCCAAGCAGAAATGGTCGCCACGGTCATGTATATACCAATCAAGGAAAAATCAATCTGTTCAATGCAAAATATGAGTTGGATGAAAGACCAATCGAAGAAGGCTGTCAGTGTCCGGCTTGTCGCACTTACAGCAGAGCGTATATCCGCCATTTACTTAAGGCAAAAGAGATGCTTGGTATGAGACTTTGCGTGCTTCATAACCTGTATTTCTACAATACCATGATGGAAGAAATCAGAGATGCCATTGACAAAGGATGTTATAAAGAGTATAAGGAACAGAAACTTGCCGGTATGACTGGAAAGAATAAGGCTGAATAGTAAAAAAGTACTTGAAGTAAATATAGTTTTTGTGTATGATAATCGTATGTTCAGAATTTAGGAGGAAATTTTTATGCAAAGTTTAGGAATTATTGTAATGTATGCCGCAGTAATAGGACTTATGTGGTTCTTCTTGATGCGTCCACAGAAGAAAGAGCAAAAGAGACTTCAATTAATGTTGTCAGAGATGGCAGTAGGTGATGCCGTTCTTACAACAAGCGGTTTCTACGGCGTAGTAATTGATATTTCAGATGATGATGTTATTGTTGAATTTGGTAATAACAAAAATTGTCGTATTCCAATGCAAAAAGCAGCGATTACACAAGTTGAAAAACCAAGTGCAGAGTAAGAAGTATATTATTAGATTTGTTTATTAAGGAGGAAATTGAAGTATGATGAAATGGAAAAAAATGCTTGCCATTTTAATGTGTATCATTGTTTCAGTTGGTTGTATAGGAGGTTTAACAGGTTGTAGTACAGAGCAAGAAAGCAAAGATGATGGTGTTCTCAAAATTCTTAGCATTGGTAACAGTTTTTCCGTAGATGCACAAGAATATCTCTATCATATTTTAGAAGATATGGGAGTGGAGGAAATCAAGCTTGGAAATTTATATGTAGGCGGTTGTACACTTGACACTCATCTTGTGTATGCAGAGAGAAATATACCTGCTTATACTTACTATACGAATACGGATGGCGATTGGAAGGAAACTAAAAATTACAGCATAGAAGAGGCGGTAAAAAGTGAAAACTGGGATTACATTACATTCCAACAGGCAAGTGGAAGTAGTGGGATTTCAAGTACCTATGATGATTTGGATTTATTAATTGATATTGTAAAGCCGTTATGTCCAGAAGCAAAACTGGTGTGGCATATGACGTGGGCTTATCAACAAGATTCATCTCATAAAGAGTTTGTAAAATATGATAACGATCAGGAGACTATGTATAATGCGATAGTATCTGCCGTTAATGAAAAAATAGACAAGAATGACGATATAGATTTTGTGATTCCTGCAGGTACGGCAATCCAAAATGCAAGAACTTCATACATTGGAGATAATTTAACGAGCGATGGCCATCATTTAAGCCATGATCTTGGAAGATATATTGCAGGATTGACATTCGCATATGCTTTGACAGGATCATCAATCGATAATGTGGAGTATCAACCAAAAACAGTCACTGAGAGACAGAAGCAGGTAGCAATTGAAGCAGTAAAAAATAGTTTAGCTCAACCTTATGAAGTGACAGAATCGGTATATACTACAGAAAATTAAGAATATTATTAAGAGTCTACAAAAAAGGCTTCATCCAAAAATGAGAAATGGATGAAGTCTTTTGTATTGCGCATTATTGAGAAACAGAGTACACTCTAAAAAAATACACTTTTCCACATTAAAGGGTTGAAATCATAGAAAAAATGCGATATTATAAAAGGAAATATTTTAATACATGAGGTAAAAAGATATGGAACTGAATATCGGTGTAATCAGAGGCGATGGCATAGGGCCGGAAATCGTTACTGAGGCAATCAAGGTTTTAAATAAAGTTGGAGAGGTCTATGGACATACATATAAATACAATGAATTACTTATGGGTGGTGCATCCATTGATGTGCATGGAATTCCACTGACAGAGGAAACGGTAACAATTGCAAAATCTTGTGATGCGGTACTGATGGGTTCTATCGGAGGCGATGCAAAAACGTCCCCTTGGTACAAATTAGAACCATCCAAAAGACCGGAAGCGGGCTTACTTAAAATTAGAAAAGAATTAAATCTATTTGCCAATCTCAGACCGGCTGTTTTGTATGATGAGCTTAAGGGTGCATGTCCATTAAAAGAGGAACTCACAGAAGGTGGGTTCGACATGATGATTATGCGCGAGCTTACAGGGGGACTTTATTTCGGAAACAGAGAGACAAAAGAAGTTGACGGCGTTTTGACAGCGAAGGATGAACTTACATATAACGAGAATGAAATTCGCAGAATTGCAATTCGTGCATTTGACATTGCAATGAAGCGCAACAAGAAAGTTATTAGTGTAGATAAGGCGAACGTACTTGATTCGTCGAGACTTTGGAGAAAAGTGGTAGAAGAGGTTGCGAAGGATTATCCGGAAGTGACATTAGAGCATATGTTGGTTGACAACTGTGCAATGCAGCTTGTGAAGAATCCAAAACAATTTGATGTCATCTTAACAGAGAACATGTTTGGTGATATTTTATCAGACGAGGCAAGTATGATTACCGGCTCTATCGGAATGTTGGCATCAGCCAGCTTGAATGATACGAAATTCGGACTCTATGAGCCAAGTGGTGGTTCAGCACCAGATATTGCAGGAAAAGGTATTGCAAATCCAATTGCAACCATTCTTTCAGCAGCTATGATGCTTCGATTCTCTTTTGATTTGGATAAAGAGGCAGATGCTATTGAAAATGCTGTGACACAAGTATTGAAGGATGGATATCGTACCATCGACATTATGTCAGAAGGTAAAACCCAGGTGAATACGGCAGAGATTGGTAATCTGATTTGCGCGAAGGTAAAGTAGGAGGAAATAGATATGAGAAGTGATACAGTGACAAAGGGGATACAACAAGCCCCACATCGTTCGTTATTTAACGCATTAGGATATACAGAGGAAGAACGTCAAAGACCATTGGTTGGTATCGTATGTTCTTATAATGAAATTGTACCGGGACACATGAACTTGGATAAGATTTGTGATGCCGTAAAAATGGGTGTTGCAATGGCAGGAGGAACTCCGATTATGTTCCCTGCCATCGCTGTTTGTGACGGAATCGCAATGGGACACGTGGGTATGAAATACTCCCTTGTAACTAGAGATTTGATTGCTGATTCAACAGAAGCTATGGCTATGGCACATCAATTTGATGCTTTGGTTATGATTCCAAACTGCGATAAAAATGTACCGGGACTTTTAATGGCCGCAGCACGTATTAATGTGCCAACTGTTTTTGTCAGCGGCGGTCCAATGCTTGCAGGTAAGGTAAAAGGCTGTAAGAAAAGTTTGTCTAGCATGTTTGAAGCAGTTGGTTCTTATGCGGCAGGTACTATGACAGAAGAGGATGTGACGGAATTTGAAGAAAAGGTATGTCCAACATGCGGTTCATGTTCAGGCATGTACACTGCAAACAGTATGAACTGCTTAACTGAAGTTCTTGGTATGGGTCTTGGTGGAAATGGTACAATTCCGGCAGTATATTCCGAAAGAATTCGTCTTGCAAAACATGCAGGTATGAAGGTTATGGAATTATTAGAAAAGAATATTCGCCCAAGAGATATTATGACAGAGAAAGCGATTTTAAATGCATTAACTGTTGATATGGCACTTGGATGTTCAACAAACTCTACGCTTCATTTGCCGGCAATTGCACATGAAATCGGAATGGATTTTGATATTACATTTGCAAATGAAATCAGTGCAAAGACACCGAACCTTTGCCATTTGGCACCGGCAGGTCCTACATACATGGAAGACTTGAACGAAGCAGGCGGCGTTTACGCTGTTATGAACGAGTTGAATAAAAAAGGCTTATTATACACAGATTGCATGACTGTAACTGGTAAAACAGTGGGAGAAAACATTGCAAATTGTGTAAATAGGGATCCAGAGGTTATCAGACCGATTGAAAACCCATATAGTGAAACAGGTGGTCTTGCAGTTCTTACCGGAAATCTTGCACCGGACGGCAGCGTTGTAAAACGTTCGGCAGTGGTGGAAGAAATGATGGTACATGAAGGACCTGCTAGAGTATTTGACTGTGAAGAAGATGCTATTGACGCAATCAAGGGAGGAAAGATTGTAGCAGGAGATGTGGTTGTTATCCGCTACGAAGGACCAAAGGGTGGACCTGGTATGCGTGAAATGTTAAATCCAACATCTGCAATTGCAGGTATGGGACTAGGATCAACCGTTGCACTCATTACAGACGGACGTTTCAGCGGAGCTTCCAGAGGAGCATCTATCGGGCACGTTTCACCGGAAGCTGCAGTAGGCGGACCAATCGCATTGGTTGAAGAAGGAGATATCATTAAGATTAATATTCCTGAAACCAAGATTGAACTGAAAGTGTCTGATGAAGTTCTGGCAGAGAGAAAAGCAAAATGGGTTCCAAGACAGCCAAAGGTAACTACCGGATACTTGGCAAGATATGCGTCTATGGTAACATCAGGCAACAGAGGAGCAATCTTAGAAATACCTAGATAGAGAAGGAGACTTTTTATGCAATTAACAGGAGCAGAAATCGTAATCGAATGTTTGAAAGAACAAGGGGTTGACGCCGTATTTGGTTATCCAGGCGGAGCCATCCTGAATGTTTACGATGCTTTATATAAACACAGTGATGAAATTACACATATTTTAACATCTCATGAGCAAGGCGCATCCCATGCAGCTGACGGATACGCAAGAGCAACCGGAAAGGTAGGCGTATGTTTTGCAACCAGTGGTCCGGGTGCAACCAATCTGGTAACCGGCATTGCAACTGCATATATGGATTCCACTCCAATCGTTGCAATAACATGTAACGTAGGCGTTTCCCTTCTTGGAAAAGATAGTTTCCAGGAGATTGATATTGCCGGTGTTACAATGCCAATTACAAAACACAACTATATTGTAAAAGATGTAAATAAATTAGCAGAAACCATTCGCAAAGCATTTGAAATTGCCAGAACTGGCAGACCAGGACCGGTATTGATTGATATTCCAAAGGATGTGACAGCAAATGTTTGTGAATATGAAAAAACAGTAATCAATACAGAAAAAGTTATTAAAAATCCGGTTGATGAAGCAGAGGTTGATGCCGCGATTTCCATGATGAAGAAGGCAAAGAAACCATTTATCTTTGTTGGTGGTGGTGCCGTTTTATCCGGTGCAAGCGAATCTTTAGTAGAGTTTGCGCATAAAATGGATGCACCGGTAACCGATTCCTTAATGGGAAAAGGCGCATTTCCGGGAACCGATGATTTGTATACAGGCATGTTAGGAATGCATGGTACAAAACCTTCCAACTTTGGTGTAAGCAAATGTGATTTGCTTGTGGTAATCGGCGCAAGATTCAGTGACCGTGTAACTGGTAATGCAAGCAAGTTTGCAAGCAAGGCAAAGATTATTCAAATTGATATTGACCCTGCAGAGATTGATAAAAACATCATGACAGATGCAAGTATAACGGGTGATGTGGATGAGGTTCTAAAATGTATTAACGCGAAATTAGAACAACAAGACCATAGTGAGTGGAAGCAAACAATCAGTGACTATAAAGAAAAATATCCACTTACCTATCATCAAGGCGTTTTGACAGGACCAGCGGTTATTGAGGAAATTTACAAGCAGACCGAAGGCGATGCAGTCATTACAACAGAGGTAGGACAGCATCAGATGTGGGCGGCACAGTTCTATAAATACACAAAACCAAGAACGCTATTAACTTCCGGTGGGCTTGGAACCATGGGCTATGGACTTGGTGCATCACTTGGAGCAAAAATGGGTGTGCCGGAGAAAACAGTAGTCAATATTGCAGGTGACGGTTGCTTCCGTATGAATATGAATGAGATTGCAACTGCAGCGAGATACAATATTCCAATTATTCAGGTAGTAATTAATAACCACGTGCTTGGAATGGTTCGTCAATGGCAGACCTTATTCTATGGACAGCGTTATTCGGCGACTGTGTTAAACGATGCAGTAGACTTTGTGAAATTAGCTGAGGCTATGGGTGCTGTGGGAATGCGAGCAACTACATTAGATGAATTTAAAGCAGCATTTAGTGAGGCGCTTACCCTGGGTAGACCAGTTGTCATCGATTGTCAGATTGACAGTGACGAAAAGGTATGGCCGATGGTGGCACCTGGAGCAGCAATTAGCGAAGCATTTAGTGAAGAAGATTTAAAAGAAAATTAGTTTGTTAGGAGGAGAAAGAAATGAGTAGAGTGTATAACTTTTCAGCAGGTCCGGCAGTTTTACCGGAATGTGTGCTTAAAGAAGCAGCAGAAGAAATGATGGATTATAAGGGAACCGGAATGTCGGTTATGGAAATGAGCCATCGCTCGAAAGCGTATGACGAGATTATTAAGACAGCTGAGAAAGACCTTCGTGAGCTTATGAACATTCCTGATAATTACAAAGTGCTGTTTTTGCAAGGTGGTGCATCTCAACAGTTTGCTATGATTCCAATGAACTTGATGAAAAATAAGGTGGCTGATTACATAGTCACAGGCCAATGGGCAAAGAAGGCATATCAGGAAGCACAGAAATACGGAAAAGCAAATAAGATTGCAACATCCGAGGATAAAACATTTTCTTATATTCCAGATTGCTCGGATTTGCCGATTTCTGAAGATGCAGATTATGTTTACATATGTGAGAATAACACAATTTACGGAACAAAATTCAAAGAGTTGCCAAATACAAAGGGAAAGATCTTAGTATCTGATGTTTCCTCTTGCTTCTTATCTGAACCGGTTGATGTAAGCAAGTATGGCATTATTTATGGTGGAGTTCAGAAGAATATCGGACCTGCCGGTGTGGTAATTGTAATCATTCGTGAAGATTTGATTACAGAGGATGTACTTGAAGGTACACCAACCATGTTACAGTATAAGATTCATGCGGATGCAGAGTCTCTTTATAATACACCACCTGCATATGGGATCTACATTTGTGGTAAGGTGTTCAAATGGTTAAAAGAGATGGGAGGACTTTCTGCCATCAAAGAATATAATGAGAAAAAAGCAAAGATTCTCTATGATTTCTTGGATGAGAGCAAATTATTCAAAGGAACAGTTGAGAAAAAAGACCGCTCGCTTATGAATGTTCCATTTGTAACAGGCGATGCAGAGTTAGATGCAAAGTTTGTAAAAGAAGCAAAAGAAGCAGGCTTTGAGAACTTAAAAGGACATAGAAGTGTGGGTGGAATGCGTGCAAGTATCTATAACGCTATGCCAATCGAAGGTGTAGAAGCACTCGTAGCATTTATGAAGAAATTTGAGGAGGCGAATCTCTAATGTATAAATATCATTGCTTAAATCCGATTGCGAATATTGGGTTAAATCAATTTGATGATGCGTATGTGGCAACTGAAAATATGAAGGAAGCAGACGCAGTGCTTGTAAGAAGTGCTGTGATGCATGAACTTGAGTTTGATAAGAACTTAAAAGTAATCGCTAGAGCCGGGGCTGGTGTAAATAATATTCCATTAGACCGCTGTGCAGAGGAAGGTATTGTTGTATTCAACACACCGGGCGCAAATGCAAATGGCGTAAAAGAAATGGTTTTAGCAGGACTTCTTATGGCTTCCAGAGATATTGTAGGTGGTATCGAATGGGTGAAGGCCAATAAAGAGGATGTAAATATTGCAAAATCCGCTGAGAAGGCAAAGAAAGCATTTGCAGGCTGTGAGATAGAAGGTAAGAAGCTTGGTGTTATCGGTCTTGGCGCAATCGGCGTTTTGGTTGCAAATGCAGCTGTGAAATTAGGAATGGAGGTATATGGATATGATCCATATCTTTCCGTAGATGCGGCATGGAAATTATCTCGTCAGATTTATCATGCAAAGACCACAGAAGAAATCTACAAAGAGTGTGACTATATCACCATTCATGTTCCAGCATTGGAATCTACAAAAGGCATGATAAATGCAGAGGCGCTAAGCTTAATGAAGGATGGTGTCATCATTTTAAACTATGCCAGAGATGTGCTTGTGGATGAAGTGGCTTTACTGGAAGCTATGGATGCAAGAAAAGTAAAGAAATATGTAACAGACTTTGCAAATCCAACTGTTGCAGGTAAAGAAAATGTAATTGTAACACCACATCTTGCAGCTTCCACAGAAGAATCAGAAGATAACTGTGCGAAGATGGCAGTGAAGGAAGTAATGGAATTTTTGGAAAACGGTAATATCCGTAATTCTGTAAACTATCCAAACTGTGAAATGGGACTTCGCGGTGAATATACCAGAATTACCATTATGCACCGTAACGTACCAAACATGATTGGTCAGTTTTCAACCATTCTTGCGGAGGATGGCATCAACATCGCAAACATGACCAATAAGAGTAGAAATGCGTATGCGTATACCATCATTGACGTGGAAAATGAAGTCACAGATGAAATTGTAGAGGATCTGAAAAAAGTAAAAGAAGTTTTAAGAGTTCGGGTTATTGCATAAATCATGATAATATAAGCAAATATACGGTGTAGATTATGAATTTGTCTGTCTACACCGTGTTTTTTGTGCTCGGAGTTAATAATTGGGTTGTGTTTTGGGTGAATTACGGTGTAAAGAACAGCTTTTGATTAGTGCACCGTAGCAATTATTTGTGAATTTATTGTTATACGGTACAAAATGTAAAGTTTAATTAACACACCGTAAAAAATATATTGAATTCTAGTATTTTGTTATATGAATACGGTGTCAAATGAAAAAAGGCAATTTTTGTACCGTAAACATTTTTATAAACTTAATTTGGGGCCATATATGTACGGTGTAGAACAACAAATAAGAATTTCACACCGTAGTTTTTATTTTTAATATTTTTCTCATACGGTGCAGATTATAATATTTTAATGTTAGACCGTAATAACGTCAATTTATTATCTTATGAGGACATAAACAAGGTGTAAATAGGCAGGCTTAATCTTGCATAATGTCGATTTTTGTCATATAATGAGTTTCGGAGATAAATTATTATAAGGGACACATATATGAACAAAGAATTTGGAGATAAAAAAAGTTTTGTAGTAGGGCTTATAATAATATTTGCCTTACTATTATTTTGCGCAGGCGTAGGGATGTGTCATAGCCTTTTGCCCGAAGTGACTATAAAAGTGAATGATATAAGGATACGACAGGATGAGGAACTTCCAGAGTTCAATGTCTATGCTGAATTTTCCGGCAAACGAGATATTTTGTTGGATAGAGAAACCGGATACAAAGTCAGTGATTTTATGGAAGACTTGAACAAGGGTAATGGTTTTCGGTTGAAGTATGATATTGATAACACTGTAGAGGGTGCTTATCCGGTTGATTTACAATTGGAAAAATCGTTGGAAGAAAAAATATTAGATTCCTGGAGATTTAGAGTTCAATTCAAAGTATGTGATGGGAAGTTTGAGGTCTTAAGCAAGTACGGTGATTGGGACAATGGCACCTTTACCTTTCTGGACGGTACAAAGGCAAGTGGATGGACGAACATTGGACCTGACACCTATTATTTTGCTGAAGATGGCAGACGTGTAGAGGGAAAACAGGATATACTTGGCGCAATCTATTATTTTGGAAAGGATGGCAAGTTTGATTCGGAAAAGAATAAGGTGAATCCTGCAAAGCCGATGGTAGCCATAACCTTTGATGATGGACCAAGTAAGTTCACTATGCAACTGTTAGAGCAACTCGAGGCATATGACTCAAGAGCAACCTTTTTCATGGTTGGAACAAATGTACCGAAGTATCCGGAAACTGTGAAGAAAATGAAGGAAATCGGTTGTGAGCTTGGCAATCATACTACTAATCATACCAGATTGACAACCCTAGATGTTGTAGGGATTCAGAATGAGATTAATACAACCAATCAGGCCATTCAAAGTGTCGTAGGAGAATTGGCAACACTCATGCGTCCACCTTATGGTGCAGTCAATGAAGTGGTACAGTCTGTAGTGGGTATGCCTTTGGCTATGTGGTCAGTGGACACCTTGGATTGGGAATTAAAAGATACAGAAGTAGTAAAAAACTATGTATTAAATGCGGCAAAGGACGGGGAGATTATTCTCCTTCATGACATTCACGAAACTACGGTGCAGGCGGTATTGCAGGTTATTCCGGAACTGGTAAATAGGGGCTATCAGCTTGTCACAGTGAGCGAAATGGCAGCAGCCAGAGGCGTGACTTTGGAGAATGGGCAGCAGTATGGCAACTTTAGAAAATAATAAATGGGAATTTGATACATCGTCAAATTCCCATTTTTGTTTCGTCTT
>JAZSDK010000027.1:0-9793 GCA_045531155.1 Faecalimonas sp.
AACTCCGCAAAGTTAAAATTATTTCTAATTTCCGGCGATTCATCCACAAACCATGCAATTGAAGAACCTGTTCCTAGTATGCACCAGATAATCATAAGACATACACTTAGGGCCAACGCGGTTTTCGTAAATGTTCTTCTCCTCACTGTGCTGTCCCTCCCTTTGCTGTCTCACGCTTCATAATTACAGCAACCACGAACACTACAATTGAGCATCCCAGTCCAATCACCCACGGCCAATAGTTTGCCCTATCTCCAGTCTGTGTGCTACCGTCGTCAATCTCTTCCACCATGAATTCCCAATCGAGGTATCCAACCAATTCTTGGTAGTTGTTATCCAAATCTGTTGGCACCTGAAGTCCAACCTCTAATTCTGCCTCTCCACCCGATGCAAGAACACCAAGTTCTCTCCACTCTGTGAGCTGCGCTGTCTGATCCGCTGTTGCTTCAAAAAGTGGTGTGTCAGTCACTTTTTCCACAGAAAGATTCAATTTCGATAAGAAATCCACTGAATCCTCATGTGCACCTAATGCACGCATGGAAATCTTCACGCTTTTCTTAGCATTATTTTTCACCATGATTTTCTGCGAAATCGTATCCCCCGGCATAACATCCTTGAAATTCGGAAATAAATCCGTTGGCGAATAGTCACTACCCGGTTCAAAAATAAATTTTCCGGAGTCACCGCTATAAATTACATTTCCATCTGTTGCAAAAACAGGCATGGCAACAGTGAAAAGCATTATTAAAGTCAAACATAATCTAGTCAATTTTTTCATACTGCACCATCCCTTATTCCTGTGGCCAGCCAGATGCTGTAAAAGTATCTGTGCCTTCTATAGGATTGTTTTCGCTCTGCACGGCATGGGCTACTACTGATAGGGTCAATGTCTTGCCAAGATAACTGTTATCCACCTTGCTGCCGACAATCTCCACTTTAGTAAATACATCAGGTGTAGTTTCACGAGGCTCAACAATACCTTTGTAATAGTACCATCCGTCTGCATACTGCCAGTTGCTTTCGTCAATATTCAATTTAAAACAGTCCTCTGCTGAAAGTTCCTGCGAATCCACCCCGTAAACTAGTTTCACACGCAAGTAAAATGGATGTTCACAAATATTTTCCACGCTGACCTTCTTACTCACAACATCCCCCGGCACAATGTAAACGCCTTCCTCTGGAAAGGCTGTACCTTGGTCGGTGGTCTCGTGAATCATAAATTGAATATTACCGGAGGTTACAACATTGGTAGCCTTACCGACTGTGGAGTAATACGCCAGAGTAGTCTGGGTGTAAAATGTAAATGCTATGGCAATATATGCTATGGTGACAAATTTCAGTCTAAGCTTACCCATGTGTAACCTCCTTTGTTATTTCAAATTTACTTGTTATTTATGGCATGCTCTGGGAGAGGGCCATGTAACCAGCAATCAAAAGGCACAAGGGAGAGCTTATGCCCTTTGATTGCTCCCCACTTCGCTATGAAGTGGGTAACTCTGTTATCTGTGTGATTATTTAGTTGCTTTAATTTAAGAGATAGATTTACCAATCCCAATCATTCGAATCCAGTCTTTGATTAATAATAGTTGTGCTGGTTTGAGTATATTCTTTCTCTCCACTAGCATAGGTCAAACCAAAATATTGAAATTTATATGGTGTTTTTGTAGTAAGAATATATCCCGTATTAGCTGAACTTACCACGGTATTTTCAACATACATGTACGCCCCTGTCGAAGTTCCATTTGAATTTACATAGAATGCATAATTTTGGTAACCCTCAAAGTTTGTGGTACTGGTGTCTTTTTCCTTCTCTATAATAAGATCATAGCATTTCACCTTAGCCAAACCTATAGCCTGAACTGCAGCATTATCCTTGCCCCCCGTTGTATCTTTAGTCGAATTAAGATAAAGATTTTTAATACTTACCTTAATATATTCTTCTGCCGAAGCTCCATTAACATTAAACAAATGTCTGTTAGAATTTGAAGACGACTGTTTAATGACTTTAATATCTTCAGCATCACCAAGACCTATGATTTCCATATCCGAATAAATATAAACTGTCGATGCTTCTTTGTATGTGCCTGGAAGCAGATATACTACAGAAAACTCATTATTTTCCAAGCTTTTCATTAAACCTTGCAACTGGCCTGACTTGTTTTTTTCTACATTATAATTTTCATTTGTTGCAATATAGTCTTCTGCCCCATCTGCTGCTACAATAACTGTCTGTGACCGTTTGCTTACCACATACTGAGTCTCACCATCTTTTTTATAATTTATAGCAATATATTCCGAATCTGCTTCTGCCAATGTTGCATCATATTCTGCAGGATTTATGCCTTTGAAAACACCACCGATTATTTTGTCGCCGGACATGACCAAATTTTCCGCCGCTTCTTTATATGTCATGGTAACAGTGCCAAGGAAATCAGTCTCCAAAGAAAGTGTGCCGTTTTCATATGTATAGTTTGAAATTTCTTCTCCTGCATTTTTAACATTTTTAATGTTGAGAAAATCTCCAAGTTCGATATCAAGTTTATAAGTTACACCTTCTGTTTTCCCAACCCGAACTCCATCTCTTAGAAGCGCAACATCAAAAGAAAATGTGATTTCTCCTGAAGCATCTTCCGTAAATTCTTCATTTGTAACAGTTAACGTGTATTTTCCATCTTCAGCTACATTCGGTATCTCCAATGAATATCGGGAAGCTTTCATCTCTACAGCCGCTCCCGTCTTCATAGCGGCAGCTACTATTGGATACGTCGCACTAACATCATACTGATTATCAAAACTATCCGCTTCATTTACTGCTTGTGTTGCCACAAGTGAAAGTTCAATATCAATCCAAAGTGCTGGATTTACATTAAAATCGTTATCATTTGAGCTTGGTTCCCAATACAGAATCACTGTAAAATAATCAGTTTTTTCCGCTTCTAGATTATTATTTACATGCGCAAAATTCTCTAATATATCTGCAGAGTTTTTTGCAACGTTCACCGCTGCTTCTCGTGTTGCATATGTTTGTTCTTCTTTTACAACTTTTACAGTCAATGCATCTGCAAGTGACTTGCCCTCTACTGTATAGTTACATCCTGCAACAATTGTCTGTAAGCTATATTTTAATGCTAAAGTTCCTTTGTTTTCAACCTTAAAATTAGCATATGCTACTGCACCCGGTTCCCAAAGAATCTTATCTCCATTGATATCTTTGAAGAAGTCCGGAGATGTAGGTGTCTCCACATCTTCATAATCTGACATACTCGTATTTTTATACGACATTGCTACATCTAAGTTTCCTGCTTGAATACGGTTTTTACCACTTGTTGCACTATCCGTGAACCAAGCGAATGTTGTTCCAATGAGCATTGCCATGCATAGAATCAATGACAATACACTGGTAAGTAATGTCTTTCTTGTTGATTTTTGTTTTGTCATTTCTTTTCCTCCTCACGTTTCTGATATTATGTATGTTAGGGGAACATTTCCCAAAACATCATGCTATAATTATTTGCCATTCAGCAATCAAAAGACACAAGAGAGACCTTATGCCCTTTGATTGCCGCCTATCTCTTATAAGAGAGATAGGACGACTACAATAAATTAATTAGAATAACAAATTACTTAAAAGAGACACAATCGCTTAGTGTTCTTCCACTTGGTAATTCAATTGTAATATATTGACTATAATTGGTTTCTGTAAGTACCACGCCATTAACTGTACAATTAACAATCGTCACAGTACAATCAGCTCCCAAAGCACTCAAATCAATATAGTATCCTTTTTCAAACTCGCAATCTGTAAATGTAGTTGTTACATAAGGTCTTATTAAACGATCATAATCTTGGTCGTATCCCATACCTTGCCAATATTTAGATGTATTTTCACCAAAATTACATTTTGTAAAAGCAACAGAGTCAAGACCTGCAAGACTAGTCCATCCTTTGATTGTAGAGTTTGTGACAATCAGTTTTTTTCCATTATGTTCAGTAGTATTAATAGCATATCCCGGTCCATCGATTATAACGTTATCAATATAAACGTCCTCCTTTGGCGAAGATATAACAATACCACGTCCTACAGTAGTATCAATAATCAGATTTTTGATAGAACCACCGTAAGTTTCGATGGCATATCCATTATATTGAGGATTCTCGATATCTAAAGAGTAACCATTACCATCAAGAACGCCACCCTTCTGAATGGCTGCAACTGGTGTACCATAAATCGCAGAATTAGAAAGTGGTGCCTCAACATCGTCTGTCAAAACAACATAACTGCCTTCTTTAACTGCTTCTGCAAGAGCTGTAGCACTAGAAACAACCGCGAGCGTACTTTCTGCTGTCATGTAGTACTTACACTCATCTGCGTTCCACGAAATATCTGCCGTACCATAGTTAAAAGTATTGTCTTCAACAGTCACTGCAGAGTTTGCTGCTGTGTAAGAGCTCTTGAAGCTTAGAACAGGAATAGATTCATTTTCAGCTACAGTCTTAACAAAACTGTTATTTTCGATAGTCACAGTAATGAAATTGCTGCCCTGTCTGCTTGAACCAAAAGCATATTCTCCGTCTGCCCAATTATTGAAACTGTTACCTTTAATAATCCAATTTGCAGTATTACCAGTTGCATTGATGTTGTGATGAGATGTACCGTAAACACCTTTACCGAAGATGTTGTCTGTTACAACAATTTCACCATTTACGTAATTCATAGCAAGATAATTTTCTGCGTAACACTCAAATACACAATTAGAAATGGTGTAGTTTTTGTTAGCCTGTGATTTACGTCCATTAGTTGTCGCAATACAAGCGTAAGTACTCTCTGCCAAAGTTGCAATTCCTGTTGCAGATTCAACAAAAGTACAATTTACAACAGTAATATTCTGAGCACCATAGTTAGCACGCCCTTTATTGGCGTCTGTGATACTCGCAACCTTTCCACTGTCTGATTCAACCCCAGTGTTGGAGCGAGCCCAAACAGTTTCTGCACCAGTTTTGTCAAAAGTCAAACCATCGATAGTAATATTTGTAGAACCATTCAAATTAACAGATTCAACGATTGCACTATTAGAAACTAAAGTTAAGTCATTCTTTGCACCACCATTAGCATTCTGAATAATCAAATCACCGTAAGTACCTGCTGCAAGACCGATAACTGTGCCCTCACTTGCATTGTTAATAGCCTCTTGAACAGTCTCTGGTGTTGCCAAAACATCACATACTAAAGCGTCTGCATCATATTTATTATCAAAGCTATCTTCTTCGTTTACAGTCTGTGTTGCAACGAGTGAAAGTTCAATATCAATCCAAAGTGCTGGATTTACATTAAAATCGTTGTCATTTGAGCTTGGTTCCCAATATAACACTACTGTAAAATAATCTGTTGTATCTTTCTCCATGTTAGTATTAACATGTGCAAAACTTTCTAACGTATCTGTAGAACCTTTTGCTGCGGTTACTGCTGCTTCGCGAGTTGCGTATGTAACCTCATCTTTGATTACTTTTACAGTTAATACATCTGCAAGCGATTTGCCAGCAGGTGTGTAATTACATCCTGCAACAATGGTTTCTAAGCTATACTTTAATGCTAAACTTCCTTTGTTTTCCACCTTGAAGTTCGCATATGCTACTGCACCTGGTTCCCAAAGAATTTGGTCTCCATTAATATCTTTAAAGAAATCTGGAGAGGTTGGCACCTCAACATCTTCCCATTCTGTCATACTGGTATTTTTATATGACATTTCCACATCTAAATTACCGGCTTGAATACGATTTTTCCCACTTGTCACACTATCCGTAAACCAAGCAAATGTTGTTCCAATAAGCATTCCCATGCAAAGAACCAATGATAACACGCTTGATAACAGTGCACGTTTTGTACTTTTTTTGTTCATGTAATTTCCCTCCTAAATAAACTAGTTAAAATGGTTGTGTTGCTTCTACGAGTGTAAATGCATCGCGTACGTTGTCTGCAGTGTTGTCTGCCTGAACAGCTTCACCTGTGATAACCATTGAAAATGCATTTGCATCAAGTGTTGCCATGTCGGCTTGAGTAAATTGTGCTGGAATGTGTACAGTTGTGAATAAAATTACACTACTATTTTCTTCCAATACACTATTGCAGTAGAATGTATAAGTATATGTACCATCTGCATTCTTTTCTACATCATCAGTAGCATCATGCGACCATCTGGCATATGAATTGAAATCCAATGTTACTGCCTCACGATAATCCCATCCATCATATAATCTGCCTTCTTTGTCCTTCAAAAGATCTGTGAAAGAAAGTTGATATTTCTCAAGAAGTGAAATCAATTCTTCATCCACAGTTACTTTCATACGAACCCATTGAGCATAAGAACCTGTATTTTTTGTACTGACGCGTTTCAAAAGTTCTTCATTTGGTGTGATATCATCATAAAGCCACTCATCCAGATTTTCACCTTCTAAACCGATTGTTTTGTCATCTGCATACTCATAAACACCGTCTTTGTCTGCGTCGACAGCTTCCATTACATCTACAGAGAAAATATCATCTGCATCTCCATCTTCACCAGCTACATGGAAGTTATTTGTTACAGAATCGCTATCACTGAACCATGCTAATGTACCAAATGATAAAATTGCAATCAAAGATACTGCTAACGAAGCTACAACCACTTTCTTCTTATTCAGTTTCATCCTGTCATCCTCCTTTCCCTCATGATATTTATTTCAAAATCATGCTTACCGGAATTCCAAAGAGCAAGCACGATTCTAAAACCGTAATTATTCCTGTTCTGTTCCCAACTGAGTTGGTTCAACTGTATCCCCCTCATCTTTCCCGTGCTTACCGATAAAGTCCGGCAAGAATACAAGAAGTATCAATACTGCTCCAACCCCTACCGTGATATAAGTTCCCGGCGACTTCTGAACAAAATCAGACACATACCCGAGTAGCGGGATGCTAAACTGGGGCACGCCTATTACATTATTGAAATGTACGGGAGCAGAATCCACAGTCTCATTTGCATCACCTTTTGTATAGAAATGCTGATTTTCAGCATCTATCTCAATAACACGATGGGTGGCGACCACCAAATCTTCATTTAAAACGAAGGTAATTGGCATCCCCACCTTTATATCATTTGGATTAACTTCTCTTACATAAATCAAGTCGCCGACGCTATATTCCGGCTCCATACTTCCGGAGATAACGTTAAACACTTGATAACCTACCAAACGTGACCCCATAAGAAATACAGCGAATAATACGACGATTCCCACTAAAATCGAGGAAATAATATTCCATATTTTCTTCATTTCAAGTTCCTTCTTTCTAATACCGTACAAACGGAAGAAGCGATAACCAAAGTCTTCGTTTCATTCGAATCCATGATTTTTGCTCTTCTCCACTCGTTCTTTTTATTTCTCCTCTAAGGTGTTTCAAAGTTCTGCGAAAGAAATGGTACCATTTCGCGAAACGATAAAGCATTCCACCTGCAAAAAGAATAAGAACGAAAACAAATAAAATCTGCTCCACTAGTCCTCACCTGTTGTCTTATCTTCTTTTGTATTTTCTTCTGTCTGCTGTGCAAGCTGTTCCTTTAAAGCCATCAACTCTTCCATCATTTTCTGGCTTTCCAAACGCTCAGCTTCAATTTTGTCTCTTTCTGCCTGCATCTCTTCCATCTGCTCTTTCTTATATCGTCTAAACAAACGAATCACATTAATTCCCTGATACAAAATCAGCAACATAAATGGAATAAAGATACATGTAAAATACCCCTGTGGCGTTTTTAAAAACTGAAAAAATGTTCCCACCTTTGGGATATGTGTTTGATATTTTCCTAAAACAAATGGATATGTAACGATGGTCTCATCGTTGGTATCGGTTGTAGTTCCATATGTAATAAATCCATTTTCACCATTCGCGTCGCTTGTGAGACTGCGAATCTTATGGGTAACAACTTCTCCATAATTTTCTGTGTTCTGCGATATGTATGATATAATGTCTCCTTCTTTCAAAGTAGACGGGTCTACCTCTTTTACCAGAACCAAATCACCTGCGTCAAAATCTGTCTTACTCATGGAATCGGACAAAACGATATATGCCCTGTATCCAAATAGATGGCGATCGTTTCTGTTAAAGGTACTGACTGATACTATAGTGAAAATCATCATGGCTACTGCCACTAGCACAATCGTCCAAACAAATATTTTTTTGCTGATGTCTATTACTTTCGTCATAAATAACTCCTTATATTATCCGGCGTCGTGTGTCCATACATGCGCCTATTTATTCAATATACGGACTGCCATGATGTATCTTACGGCGACATGCCGCACATAATTGTCCACATCCTTGAATATAATCTTCTCTTTCTTCAATTGGCATCGTAATGGGGATTTCTGTATTTGCTCCACAAAGTACACACTTCTCATATACTATTTTGTTCCTCCGACTGAGGTTCTTTTGTAGATTTATTATAAATTTTCTCATGCTGTCATTCCTTTGCTGTTCTGTAACATAATTCTTATTATGTGGTAGATAGTCATCTCGAGACGGAATTCTTCATGGATGCACTCTTACCTCATGGAGTGTTTTGTGTGATAGAAACCTCTTCAAACACAAAAATGGGCGCACTAAAAACACACCCCCGGCTTTGTCTTTTCTGTAAATTCGCGGGTGTATTTGGTGCGCCTAAATTTAATCATTTATAAAATAATTATTAAAAAAAACTTGCTTTTACAAAAAATATGTATTATTATAACGCTATTAAATGAGAAACTTTTGCTCAGAACGAGCGCGACTTCACTACATAATAAGAATTATGTGGTGTTTTTTATTTTCAGACAACCAGACCTAGATTTTCAATCTTCTTTCTGTGTTCTGTTCCAGTTGAAATAATATAAATTCGAGTTGTATCAATGCTGCCATGCCCTAATATATCTGCTAATTTTGCAATATCCTTTTCTAACTTATAAAAAGTTCTTGCAAATAGTTTTCTCAAATTATGGGGAAACACCTTGGTAGGACACACCTTTGCCTCCTTACATAATCCTTTCATCTCCGACCAAATATTACTTCGGTCTAATGCCCTTCCACTTCTTGTTCTAAATATAATACCTGACGTAATTCCGTATTTCTTGGCATATTGTAACAATTCTTTCTGCAGTTTTCTTGGCAAAAGAATGGTTCTTGTCTTATTTTTGCATGAAACAACGATTTCTCCACGTTTCACTGCCTCTACACTAAAATAAGAAAGCTCCGATACTCGTATACCAGTTCCACATATAGTCTGAATCACCAAATATAGTCGCGGCCGATTCTTTGCTGTACTTAAAAGGCGAATATATTCTGCCTTCGTTAGTTCTTTGTCTTCTTTACAATATATTTCTTTCTGTGTTTTCATACTTTTTACTTTGTAGTCATCCAGATTAGAACATTTAAGAAAACTATTAAGCGATGCCAGCATGGAATTGATACTCCGCACTGCATATCCCGCTTCAATCAAAAATTTTTTGTAATGAATAACAACTTCCTTTGTGATGTTTTGAGTTCCTGCAAATTGATAAAAACACCTAACATCACGCATATATTTTTCAATCGTAATGCTACTTTTCTCTTCCTCAATAAGCTTTTTCTCAAATGCATGCATAAGATTTTCCATAATCATACCTCCATTCAACCTCATATATTCAGTTTCTCATGTTTGGGTATAATAATGCAAAAAAAGAGGACAAAATTTGTAACCAAATTTTGACCTCATACAGAAGTTATATCATAGTCTTGATAGGAATACAAGAA